>DXJL01000076.1 GCA_019057635.1 Candidatus Heimdallarchaeota archaeon | reverse complement strand
TAGATAAACCTACCGAAGGAAAAATCATCTTTAACGATGAGGATATTTCAGGGTGGGAAGAAGAAAGGCTCTCGAAATTCCGACAAGAAAATATAGGTTTTATATTTCAAAATTGGGAATTGATACGGACATTAACAGCTTTAGAAAATATTGAAAGTCCCCTGTATCCTTTAAAGATCAAAAGTAAAGAAATCCGAACAAGAGCAATCTCTCTGCTAAAACAAGTTGGCTTATGGGATAAAGTCGATAATTATCCCGATGAACTTTCAGGGGGCGAACAACAACGCATTGGAATCGCACGAGCATTAGTCGGAAAACCAAAGATTATCTTTGCAGACGAACCAACAGGAAATCTTGATGTTGATAATGCGGGGTCAGTTATGCGATTACTGAAAAGTTTTACGAAACGTGATACAGCAATTCTTGTAGTCTCCCATAATGAGGAACTGAAAAAGTATTCCGATAAAGCATTCCGAATGTCCAATGGTCGGTTTATCTAAAAAGGAATATAACCCCATTATCAGGGGGTTATGTTATAGATCTACTTAAAACCTTCTAATAGTGCCGTGGCCAGATTTTCGATATGTTTAGAGAAAGGATGATCAGGATGTTTCAGGCTAAAGATATTTCTAGAACCTTCACGGGCCACCTCACAAAAACAAGGAATAGAGGTAAGAACTTCCATACGCATTTCATTTTTAATCGTATTTTCGAATTTCTTTACCTGTTCCAGATCTGCACTACTCCAGACACCTTCTTCGGGAGGGCATGATTCAGCTACAACACGATTTAAAATAACGTAATTAATACTATCAAGCAAAGAATAAAGCTGGGTAACCATACTTTTTGTACCAGTTATATCAAAGTCATCAGCTTTCAATACGAGACAGGTGGCATCACTAATAACTAATCCATCGATACTCTCCATTTGAACCCCAGGTGATGTATCAATTATAGTGAAATCGAAATTCGCGTCACTTAATTCATCACGAAGCTTTAGAATGCGTTTCAAGGAGCGTTGACGCTGTTTTTTGTCTGCGCGCACAATTTCCCCCATTTTACGAAAGTCTGTAGAAGCAAAAGCAGCAAATAATGGGATTTTATACTCTTCTTCAAATGAAACCAAAATATCTTCACTGTTCAAATCAGGATCAAACAGGAGATCATTGATAGACGTCTTCGCGTCAACTCCACATAATGTTTGCAGGTTTGGTCCGCGAAAATCAAGATCTAGAATGGCCGTTTTGTAACCACGCCTTGCTAATGCCGTGGCAAGGTTCGCGCTAAGATGGGTTTTTCCCGTTCCACCTTTATACGAATGAAATGCAACAATCTTCATATTTTTCAGCTCAGTTTTTAGCTATTTAATATTCTTGTTTTCATACGTGTGAATGCATAAAATTATTTCAACTCAGAAGCATCACGAACAGCCTGACGACGTCGCTCAATGAAATCTTCTGGTGAGTTGGAGTCGTTATTGGAGTAAGTGGTGATGTCTTTCCACGGTTCGCTAGATTTGATAAAAAACATGACTCGTTTTCGGTTCTCAGGATCAGGTCTTTTCCTCAAGAGACTCATATGCTCTAATTGATTAAGATAATCGCTTTCAAGTGGACGACTCTTTCCAGTTACGAGAGAGACTTCTAATGCCGTAGCACCAGACTCTTTTGTGAGCATAACTTTGAAGGTTCTTCGTAAATGACTGGGGATGTTAGTTAAAATGTCTAAACCTGTAGAAATTAGTTCTGGTTCCCTCTCTTCTACAATGAAACCTTCTGTTAAGGATTCTAATCGCTTAAAATTGGTTTGAGTCAGAACCTTAATCTCTCGAATTTCATTTTCTATATCAATAAAGGAATCTCGAACATTCTGAGCAATAACCTTCATTTCCCTTCGAACATCATTAAAATTCTCTTGAAAAAATACTCGAAAATCATCGTTAAGAGAAATATTCACATCAGCTGAGGGTTTCTTGGACAAAATTTTCTTAGAAGAGTCTTGTGAATTCATATTGAAACCCGAATGAAATTTACTACGGTTTATCGCGAACTATTTTAGTATATGAATAACCTTTCAATGAATATTTGATAATTTATACATACAAACAAAATACATGCTTTCTTAAGAACTATTCGGTTTTTCAGTAAATAAAGAAAGAGAGGAAGAAGCAAGATAATTGGAAAACGGTAAGATTTTGCCTGATCCAATCTATATTCAAGTATCACTTAATTAATTGCGTAAAAGTGAGTGCGTAAGTCGTGTAAGTCGGGTACTCTCTTGATTTGCCCTGCATCAACAAGTATTTTCAATCCATAGCGAATGGTTCTATGAGATAATGAGGTGTACAACCCAATTTCACGGGGTTTAAGAGCGCCATTCGTCTGTAGAAGTTGAAATATTTCCCGTGCCGACTTGGGCAATTTTGTTACTCTTTCGTCTATTTCCCCTAAGTTTAAATCGCTTACATTGGTTTTAGATTCAATTGCTGCCATTTGGGTCACTACCTATGTCAATCACCTGTTTTTGACAGATTGTCAACAAGTAATCAACATTTCATCATCAACACATCAACACTTTTAAGTATTACCCTAAATGCAAATATTCCTCTGATACCACGAAAAATTCTTTTTAAGAAGAACAGAAGTAATAGTTTGGAATTTGAACTCATATTGTTCAAAATTTTATCAACAATTTTGGTTTAATCCAAAATTGATTTTTCATCAACACAAAATCTCATCAACAGTTAGAGTCCATGAAGCTATTGGTAGTTTTTTTCCCACCATTCTATATCCTCAGATTTCACTTTACGACCCATTGTTATCCAAGTAATCGCTTTTGTACGTGTCCTAGAGCCGTACAAGGTGATCTCACGAAAAGGGATTTTTGGTATATTTTACACTTGTTCCCGCTCTTGTTCTAATCTTTGCAGGAGTAATCTTCTGGAAATATTGGCATCTTACCCCTGATAAATCAGAACCAGTTAATACTTAATTAGAAAAAGTTGGATAATAATCTAAGGATTTATAAGTGGTAATTGTAGGTTTTGTAAAGTTAAATAAGATTCCTTGATTCCTTCAATAATACGTGTAAACCTCGTAAAAATTTCAATTACCTGATCAGGAAATCCAATAAGGAATTATTGTACTCGCGGCCAACAAATATCGACCGAGATTTGATTAAACATGAATTGGTTACATCTGGGGGAAATAATTAAAGTTAATGCTCTTAAATATCCCAAAAAATTAGCAGTTAAGGATAAAAACCGCTCACTTACCTTCAGAGACTATGATAAAAGAACAAATATGTTAGCAAACGGTTTACTCAAAAGAGGTTTGAAGAAAGGAGATAAAATAGCAGTTTTACTAAATAACTGTGTTGAATTTATGGAAATTTACGGCGCAGCTGCAAAAGCAGGTCTTATCATTGTTCCCCTGAATTTCCGACTTCTACCAGCTGATCTTTATTGGATAGTTCGAAATGCTGAAGTAGAAATGGTCATGGTTCAAGATAGATATTATGACATTACAATTGAAAGTTGGGATTTAATCATTGAATTTGGACTAGATAAACTTCAACATGTTTTGATTGGGGATATGCCAGTTGCGGAGAACTGGAGTTATTACAAGGATATTGTAAGAGATGGTGAAGTACAATATCCTTCAATACAGGTAAATCTCGAGGATACGTGGATTCTTCTATATACCTCTGGCACAACTGGCAAACCTAAAGGTGTTGTTCGCTCCCATCGCTCCTACATATCTTTTTTTCTAATCAATGCTGCGGAATTCTCCTTTACGCCTGATGATTACGGTTTAGTGTTAATGCCATTATCCCATGTTAACTCTACATTTTATGGTTTTGTTTTTACATATATTGGGGCAAGTGTTTATGTTCACATTGAATACCAATTTAACCCAGAAGATATCTTACGGATTTTTGAGGAGGAAAAAATCACATTCACCAGTATGATACCCACACATTATAATCTAATTCTTAGCCTCCCAAATGAAATCATGCAAAAGTATGATCTTAGCTCTATTCGATCTCTTTTAACATCCTCTGCTCCCGCAACTAAAAAGATGAAATACGAGGTTATGGAGCTTTTCAAGGGTGTAAGGCTTTTTGAAGCATATGGTTCAACCGAAGCAGGCCTAGTTACAATTCTAAGACCAGAAGATCAATTCAAAAAAGCTGGATCAATTGGACTTGAATGCGTTGGGACTGATATTATTAAAATATTAGATAATAAACGAAAGCCAGTAGTTGAAGGGAAAATAGGAGAGTTATTCTCTCGTGGTCCAATGCAACACACAAAATACCATAAGCTGCCAGAAAAATCAGTAGAAAGTATGGAAGATGGTTTTTTCAGTGCAGGTGATATGGCTAAAAGAGATGAGGACGGATATTTATATCTCGTTGATAGAAAGGCGAATATGATAATTACTGGAGGAGAACATGTTTTTCCATCTGCAGTACAAAAAACTATTAATGAAATGCCTTCTGTACTTGAATGTGCAGTGATCGGATTACAGGATTATAAATGGGGAGAGTCAGTTACCGTTATTTGTGTTCTGGCACCAGATTTTGAAGCTACTGAAGATTTAGCGGATGAGATAATGAATCATTGTAAAAAGAATTTAGCAAGGTTTAAAGTTCCAAAAAAGGTCTTTTTTATTGATTACGAGGATGTACCAAGAACAGGCTCTGGTAAAATCGTTCACAGAATCCTACGTGAGCGATACAATAATTTAATTTCTCAAAAACCTTAATTTATGTGTACCTTGATTCTTCTTGATGTTACCTTAGGTTTAGTGTATTATAAATTCGTATTTCTTGTGATTATGAATTTATCACACTTTTTTTTTCCTTTCGAGCTTAAAATAAACAAAAATTCTAAAAATGCTCTACTATAATGAATTATTACTTTCTACCATCATTATATTAAACGGTGTTCATCAAATGAAGATTGAGAATGTGAAAAAAATATGTGTTATAGGAGCAGGATTAATGGGTAATGGTATAGCTCAAGTCTGTGCTCAAGCTGGGTATCAAGTTGCCATGAGGGATATTGAAGATAATTTTATAGAGAAAGGTCTGTCTATGATTAATAAAAACTTGTCACGTGGGGTTAAAAAAGGAAAAATGACTCAAGATCAAATGAACGAGATTCTGGCAAGAATAAAAGGAACTACCGATTTGAAAGAAGCAACTGAAGGAGCTGATGTGGTTATTGAGGCGATAATTGAAAATAGGAGCTTAAAACGAAAAGTTTATGCAGAATTGGAAGAAATCTGTGATTCAAATGTGGTTTTTGCCTCTAATACATCATCTATATCTATTACAGACATGGCTGCAGCCACAAAACGTCCAGATAAGTTCATTGGTATGCATTTTTTCAATCCTGTACCAGTAATGCGGTTGGTTGAAATAATTAAAGGATATGAAACTTCGGATGAGACATATCAGATCATTGATGAGCTTTCCCAGAAATTAGGAAAGGAAACTGTACTCGTTAATGAAGCACCTGGGTTCGCAGTAAATCGTCTCCTGTTACCATTCTTCATTGAGGCAATATTTGCATTACAAGAAGGAGTAACCACGGTTGAGGATATGGATAAAGCAATAACTTTAGGTTTAAATCATCCTATGGGCCCATTTACTTTGTTGGATTTTGTAGGTCTAGATACAACACTTTTTATAGCTGATTATTTCGTTACCGAGTTTCAAGATTCTAAGTACCGAGTTCCCACCCTACTTCGAAAAATGGTACGTGCAAATCATCTTGGAAGAAAGTCAGGAATTGGATTTTACGATTATTCTACGAATCCTCCGACGCCTCGGTCTTTCTGATATTTTTGAAAAGTTTAAGGCAGTAATGGCTTTATTACTGCCAGTTTTTTTTCAATTTAAACCGAATTAACTTTGATGACTATTGCTGCTGCAGAATCACCTGCAGAACAGCCTGTAAAAAGACCGTGACCCCCTTTCTTTATCACCAGTTCCTCGATTAGTTCAATGAGTAAACGCATTCCAGTTGGGGCTTGAGGATGCCCCCATACAAGTGATGAACCATAGTTATTTATTGAGGCAAGTGAGATTCCCATTTCCTCACTGAAATAGACATCATTTACTGAAAAAGGATTATGTAACTTGGTTGCAGCAATATCCCTAACTGAGAGTTTTGCAGATTCAAGTGCATTTTGGGATGCAGGCACTGGTGCCATGGGCATATATCCTTTCTTACTGCGAGCCTGACCAAAAGAGAGGATCTGAATTTCATAATCTGGATTTAGAGAAATCTCATTTGCTTTTTCTTGAGTCGTAAGAACCAGTCCACAATTTCCATCTGCGGGATGAGTTTGTGTTCCAAAAGTAACGGAACCATCTTTCAAAACAGGTTTTAGTTTAGCTAATCCTTCTACCGATGTAGGGTAAATTCCTTCATCCTTTTCAACAGTAGCAATAATTTTTCTTCCCGACTTCACCTCAATGGGTGAGATCATAAATTTTCTGAGAAATTCTGCATCATTCTTTAATGCTTGGTCATATTGTTTGTATCGGAGTAATGTAGCTTCCTCTTGGGCTTCTCGTGTTATTCCTGCATCTTTCGATACATTTTCTGCCGTTTGTATCATTGGATTTTTTGCATAAGGATCATAACCAAAATTATCCCAGACCCAGTTTTCAGTATCAGGCTTTCCACCAGGTGCTAAAGGAGCAGGATAGAGGATATGAGGACCATTGCTTGTTCGATCACAAGTAATGGTCAGTACAGTATGATTGGGATGGCCTTGGGTTTCGATTTCAGAGGCTGCGTTGGCAATCACTCGTGTAGAAGTGGCACATGCTTGCGCAATCATAGGTCCCGTGATATTGGGAGCTCCTAGAAGACCAGATAACCAGTTTTGGCCATAAAAACTATGTTTCTGAGGAATAGTAATCCCCAAATATATTGAATTGAAGATATCTGGTTGAACATTGCATTTATTTAAAGCTAGAGTAGTTACTTCCGCAGCGAGTTGTATCGAGTTCTGGTTAGCAAAGTTCCCTTGCCAACGGACAAAGGGAGAGCTCCAATAGCAGCCATAGGGAATGAAAGTTTTTGAGAATTGCATTAAGAATCCTCATTTTGTAATGGTTTTGGCAATACTGTATCAATGAGCTTTTGATCAAATGGGTGTGCGTTAGCAATTAACTGGCGATATTTAATAAAGTCAATAGTATCTTTACCGGTTAACTTTCTTTCATTAAATGTTCGAAAACCTAATAACGCTTCAGTAGCCATATTAGCTGATAACCAATGACGATTGGCAAGTTTAGTTTGATCCCAAAAGAATTTTTTCTTCATACGTATTCCATCGATGGATTTCATTAGACATCCAGGGAATAGATTTGCGAACTTCCAAATTAAGTTATCAATTGCTTTATCAAGAAGCGAAAAGTCAGTTTCACAGCTTTTCAAAACCTCTCTTGCATCTTTATATTCCTTTCCCGAGAGAAATTCCCCATAAACGATTTCTCCATCTTGAATATATTTGTCAGTTATAACGGTGGGATTTCGTATGAATTGTCCATCTCGTTGTAGCACAGGAACGACTTCTGTTATCATTCCTAATTGTTTCACTTTATAGGCACTCCATAACTCACAGGAAATGCAGTTCCACATCGCATCTTCAATAGAAAGCATCCATGGAAGAAAATCAGTTGAGCCACCGTCCGGAGCAGATCCATGACGAGGACCAGCTTGCCCATATATAGCTGTATCAGCTGAAATAGTAATATCAGCGGCCATACCTATTTCCTGTCCTCCTGCAACTCGCATTCCATTGGTCCGACATAAAACAGGTTTTTTACAGTTCAGGATAGCATCTACCATCGCATTAAACAAATCCATATAGAGTCCGTATTCGTTGGGTTTCCCAGAATAGTATTCTGCGTATTCTTTTGTATTACCTCCTGTACAAAATGCACGGTCACCTGCACCTGTAAAAACAACTGTAACAACATTACGATCCATTGATGCGCGAGAAAAACCTGCTATTACTCCTTTCACCATTCTTGTTGTATAAGAATTTAGTTGTTTGGGATTATTGAGTATAATCCATGCTGAAAACAGGTCATCCACCTTGTCACCGTTTGGATTGACCAGTGGCTTTAGCTCATACGTTATATTCGGAGGATCCGTTCCAAAATATTCCTCTTTCCAAAGATTATGATCTTTCAAAGCATATATCCTTCTATTAAATCTGATCGTGATAGTAAACACGCTCTTTAGTTCATCATAAAAATTATATTACTATAACAATCCAACTCAACCACTCTAAATAGAAACGAAAATTCCCTATAACAGCTCAAATAATCAAATAAAAAACATGGATGGTGACTATATGATCGATTTTTCACTTTCAGAAGAACATATTATGCTACGTGATAGTGTACGAGACTTTGCAGAGCGTGAAGTCTCACCAATTATTAGTGATTATGATAAACAACAAAAATCTGTATATAAAAAAGTACTTCCAATTATGGGAAAATTGGGGATACTTGGAGTATGTATTCCAGAGAAGTGGGGAGGCGCAGGCCTTGATTATATAGCCTTAGCTCTTGCATGTGAAGAATTAGAACGAGTAGATACCTCGTTAAGGGTAATAATGTCAGTCCATACAGCTTTGTCGTGTTTAACAATGTACCAATGGGGAACAGAAGAACAAAAAGAGAAATATTTATTACCCCAAGGAAAAGGTACTAAAATCGGAGCCTATGGATTAACGGAACCTGGGTGTGGATCAGACGTTGCAAACCTACAAACAAAAGCAGTAAGAGAAGGAGATGAGTTTGTTCTGAAAGGAGCAAAACAATGGATTAGTTTAGTTGATGTAGCAGATCATTTCTTAATTTTTGCTCGATTAGGGAAGGAAAAGGGATATAAAGGTATTTCTGCTTTCATTGTAGAAAAAGAATTGCCAGGTCTTTCTACGAGTTCGTTTCATGATAAATTAGGGATTAGAACAGGTGATACTGGTGAAATTATCCTTCAGGATGTTAGAATCCCTACTGAAAATCTCCTTGGGAAGGAGCAAGAAGGATTCAAAATAGCCATGACAGCCTTAGATAGTGGTCGATTTACAGTTGCAGCTGGTGCTTGCGGTGTTATAAGAGCCAGTATTGAAGCAGCTGTGAAATATTCTCGTGAACGCAAAGCATTTGGTCAAGAGATTGGAAAATTACAATTAATACAGGAACATATCGCCTATATGCAGGCTGGCTATGATCAATCTCAGTTATTAGTCTATAAAGCCGCGTGGTTAAAGAACCAAGGAATTAGAAATACTAGAGAAACAGCTATGGCAAAATGGCAAGCTACAAATCATGCGTCTGATGCTGCGAATCGTGCAATCCAAATCCATGGTGCAATGGGTTATAGTGGAGACTTTCCAGTTGAAAGATACTGGAGAAATGCACGCGCTAATACGATTCTTGAAGGAACTAATGAAATTCAAAAATTAATCCAAGGGTCATACATTCTAGGATACCGAAAATCTGCTAAGTTAAGATATGAACTTCCTCCATATACTCCAGATCAATAGAGAAATTCATTAAATCGTCTTTCTTCTGAAAACTTAAAGCTAGTTACATCCTTAATCCACCGTCGACCTGAAGGATTGAACCCGTCATATAATCCGAATCAGAAGAGGCTAGAAATACAGCAACCTTCGCTACGTCTTCGGGGTAACCAATACGCATTTGAGGAATTTGAGCTATAGTCTGTTCCTTATAAACAGACGGAGTGTCTGCTGTCATCGCCGTTTCTATATAACCAGGCATGATACAATTTACATTCACTTTGTAAGTGGCTAGTTCGCGTGCAGCAGATTTAGAAAGCGCAATAACACCCCATTTTGATGCACTATAAGCACTTTGACCCACGTTACCGTATTTTGCTGCAGTTGACGTAAAGTTAATAATTTTCCCTCCAAGAGGTCGTTTCGTTGAGAAATGAGGAATAACTGCACGAATACAATTGAATGTACCCTTCAAATTCACATTAATAACTGAATTCCATAGATCATCAGTCATTTTACTAATCAGGGCACTTTTAGAAATTCCTGCGTTGTTCACAAGGATGTCAAATGTTTCATATCTCTCTAAGGTCTTCTCAATTAATTGTTGAACACTTTTTACATTTCCAACATCGCATTTGATAGGAGTTGCTTCTCCTCCAGATTGTTTGATTTCCTTTGCGACTGTTTCGATATCACTGAGCGTTCTAGCTGCTACAACAACTATTGCTCCTTCTCGAGCATATTTTAAGGCGATTTCACGCCCGATCCCCTTACCTGCTCCAGTTATTATTGCAACCTTACCCTGAAGTTTGTTACTCCCTGTTACAAGATTTTGAGCTATTTTTTCAGCCTTTATATCGACATCTGGAGACGATCCTCTTGTAATTTTGTAAACTACACGATCTCCCTCAATCACTTCAGGCTTTACTCTAACTTTGTCTCCAATTTTCAAAGATTGGGATCCAGGATCAATCCAACCCACAAGTCGGCCTCCTTCATCTAATTCCACGATACAAACTGTGTATGGAGTAAAACGTTCAAAACCTGCGGGAGGAACGTGAACTTCTGAAAAAGATAGTATCGTTCCTTTACCTGAAAAAATAAAACCGATTATATATCCATCGGATAAACATTCACGACAATAGGCTCTAGGGGGATAATAAGAAATATTACATTTTGTACATTGAGTTCCCTCTAATTTTCCCTCTTTTAAAGACGTTAAAAGCTGTGCTCCTACCTTGGATTGGGAGATATAATCGCGATATCCAAATTGCTTCATCATTTCACCTCGAAAAGACATGGACGAGACAATACTGGCCATGGCCACCAACATTGTGGGTTAAACCCTTCTCTGCTCCATCCACTTGGCATTGTCCTGCTTCTCCACGAAGTTGTTGGACAATTCCAACGACTTGTGAACACCCTGTGGCTCCCACTGGATGTCCTTTTGCTTTAAGGCCTCCATCGACATTGATTGGCACTTTACCACCAATGTAAGTATTCTCCACAAACTCTCCACCTTTACCTCGCTCTGTAAAACCTAAATCTTCGTAGGCCATGATTTCTGCTATAGTGAAACAATCATGAACTTCTGCTACATCAATATTTGTTGGATCAATCTTTGCCTGCGTATACGCGGACCGTGAGGCCTCAACGGCACTGGATAAGGTACTCAGTTCGGCTCGAGTGAGAAGGGAAAACGGAGCTGTTGCTGCACCTAAACCTTCAACCCATATAGGAGTATCAGATATTTTTTTGGATATTTCCTCATTCGAAACTATCAGAGCTGCTGAACCATCTGCATTCGCACAGCAATCATAAAGATGTAAAGGTGAAGAAATAATCCGTGATTCAAGAACTTTATCAACCGTAATTTCTTTTTGGAACATAGCTTTACTATTCTTCGACCCATAAAAGTGATTTTTTACTGCAACTTTAGCAAGCTGTTCCGAGGTTGTTCCATATTTTGTCATATGAGCATTTGCATACATTGCATAATAATTGGCAAAGGTTGTTCCATAGGGAGCTTCCCATTGAACATCTCCCGTTCGTCCCATAATCTTTAGAATTTCTGATGTTGGATTTTCTAACATTTTTTGAACACCAAGAACTAAGACAGTATCATGCATTTTAGATTTAATTAATGCATATGCGGTTCTTAGAGCTGATGCGGAACTACTACAAGCAGCTTCAGTCAACCAAACAGGTTGCGGATTTAATCCCAAATATTCTGTGACTGGGCCTGCGATACTTCTTTGGGTCATATAAACGGGAGAGGCCCCAATAATTGTAGCGTCAATCTCTTCTCGCTGAAGTCCTGAGTCATTAAGCGCTTCAACAAATGGCTCAAATGCAAGTTCTTGAACTGTTACATCATCACGTCTTCCAAACTTGCTATGACCAATACCAACAATGCCAATTTTCATTTTCTTTCAATCCGAAGAGAAGTATTATCTAGTATGCATTTTTATGAGTTTCCCTAAGAAACCTCTCTTCAAATACACCATCGAACTTCTCTATATTATTCTTGACATAAAATAACAGTTCGTACTCCTTCACCTCGTCGCATGACATCAAATCCTTCATTTATTTCGGAAAGGGGATATTTTCCTGTTACAAGTGGTTTAACCACAAGTGTACCATTTTTAACTAATTCTATAATACGTGGGTAATCTACGGTGCGACAACCCAAACTTCCCATTATTTCCATTTCACGAAACATCACACGACCAATATCAAAGCCATCCCATCGTTTTGGAGAATAACCTACAGCAACTAATCTTCCACCAGTTCGTAAGCTATTAAATGCTTGCTTAAATGTCATAGGATTTCCAATCGCTTCAAAAGCAATGTCTGCACCTCCGCCTGTAGCTTTTCGGATTGCTCCTACTATACCACGGTCATCTAATTCCTTTGCTGAAATTGTTTTAACAGCTCCAAGTTTTTTAGCAATATCTAGTTTTTTGGGGACAATATCAACTGCGATGGGTAATCCACCTGCAGCTTTAATATTCTGGACCACGTTGAGTCCTATCCCACCACACCCAAAAACAACAGCCCAATCACCTGGTCTGACTTGACCTCTATTTTTGACTGCATGATATGGAGTAGATATTGCATCAGCTATAATACATCCTTCCTCCAAAGGTATATCTGCTGGAAGATGGAAAATGTCTTTCGCTGGAACCATAATCTGTTCTGCGAACCCTCCATCAACATTACTTCCGAAAAAAACTTGATTCGAACATATGTTTTCCCGTCCAGTCCTACAATGGAAACAGGTACCGCAAGAGGTGACCGCGGGAATAAGAACCTGGTCTCCTTCCTTGAAATTTGCAACATCTCCACTGATATCATGTACTCGTCCAGCCATTTCGTGCCCTAAAATTAATGGTGGAGATTTACCTGTGGGTACACCATGATCTAGAAATCCTAAATCAGTATGACAAACTCCACATGCTACAATATTTATGAGTACTTGCCCTTGTAATTCATTGATTTTCGGACTAGGATAATCGTCCTTGATTATTAATGGTGATTTTACTTCTTCAAAAACAGCAGCTCTCATATTAATTTCTTCCAGTATTCTTATAATTATTCGGTTTAAATTCCCTAATCTCTCAAATTAGTGATAATTATCGATTCTGCCATTGAGGCGGACGTTTCTCAATAAAAGCTTGTAAACCCTCATTCGCATCAGTTGTTGCCATAAGTTCTTTGAGATAAAGAGTTTCTACTTCGTCTAACTTGGTCTCAAAGTCAGATATTCCTAATTTAATGGCCTTTTTAGAATATTGTAATACAATAGCACTTAATTTGTTAAATCTTTCAAGAAATGTAGATACATCTTGCTCATAAGATTCTAAGGAGAATACTTGATTGACAAGGCCTATTCTGTGTGCTTCTTCCGCATCTATAAT
>DXJL01000075.1 GCA_019057635.1 Candidatus Heimdallarchaeota archaeon | reverse complement strand
GTTCTCTCATAATTATATCGTCAGTTAACTGATTTAGAATAACATCAGTTTCTTCAAAGTGACGATGGATCGCTTTTGTTATAAACTCATAAACCAATTTTTAATCACCAAAATCTTCTTTTTATATGATAAAAGCTAATAAAGTCCTTCAAACTCATGATCGTGGATGAATATTATATCTGTCTTCTTGTTGGTTTGTGATGTCTAAAGAAAGGATTTTGTTATGAGAGCTCTGCATCCCTCATGTCAGATTTGTGAGAAAAAAACTGAGATTTTTGCAGGATTTATTGGTATATGCCCCGAGTGTGTTCGAAAATATCCTGATTATTCAATTGAATTATCCAAGAACGCTCATTTTATTGCAAGAGATGTATGGAATTTACCAAAAACCATTCCAGATGATTCAGAAGTTGAATGCAAAATTTGTGCAAACCATTGTAGAATTGGTGAGGGTGATTTGGGGTATTGCGGAATTAGATCGAAAGTTAACGGCTTGATTCGTAATCGTGCCGGTAAAGGAGGGTTTCTTCATACATATCTTGATCCTTTACCAACGAATTGTTGTAATACATATTTCTGCCCAGCTGGAGGGAAGGGAAATCTCTCACAATATTCTTACACCAATGGACCAGAGTATGGGTATTATAATCTTGCATCGTTTTTGTATGGGTGCAATTTCTCCTGTTTAGGATGTCAAAATGATCAACATAGAAATATTGATACTGCAGAACAGTATTCTGTAGATAAATTTGTGAATCAAGTAAATTCAAATTCAAGAATATCGTGTGTATGTTTTTTTGGTGGATCTCCTGAACCCCAGCTACCATTTGCAATTAGAACAGCAAGAAAGGCTATAAGTAATCTGGATGATTCAAGGTCAATTTTACGTATCTGTTGGGAATGGAATGGATCAGGTAACGAGAAATTAATTCAAAGCGGTGTAAAACTTTCATTAAAATCAGGTGGAAACGCCAAATTTGATCTAAAATACTCATCTCCAGCATTATCTGAAGTGATAAGTGGTGTTTCTAATCAGCAGTCTTTCCGTAATTTCAGTGTCTGCTACGACAGATATTATGAATCCAGACCAGATTATCCACTACTGAGTGCGACGACATTATTAATACCTGGATATGTGAATGAGGATGAAGTTGAAGGAATAGCAAGTTTTCTCTCCTCATTAGATAGATCTATTCCCTATTCTTTATTGATATTCCATCCTGATTCCTTCTTATCCGATTTGCCGATTACACCGCGAAAACAAGTAAAAAATTGTTATAAGGTTGCACGAAAATATTTAGATAACGTCCATATAGGAAACAAACATTTACTCTACTAAAATTCTTATATCGGAAATCTTCGGGTTGTGATGATTGGATGTTACAGCAAATACCTACATTGATTAAAGAGCGAATGATGCAATTAGAAAAGGCAGATGCGAAAGATCGACAGGATGGTACTCCGAGGTTACAACGTTTACGTCAAATCCCACCTGAATCGGGAAAACTTATTTCGTTATTGGCAGCCTCTGCCCCTGAAGGAGAGATTGTCGAGATTGGGACGAGTGCTGGATATTCAACTCTTTGGATCATTCTCGCTTGTCGCTACTTAGAAAAAATAGTAAAAACCTTTGAAATCCTTCCTGTAAAAATTAAACTTGCTGAAGAAACATTTAGTCAAGCAAAAGTACAGTCATATGTAGAATTAATTTATGGAGACGCAAGAGTCCATTTAAAAGATGTTAATAATATTTCTTTTTGCTTTTTAGATGCTGAAAAAGAGTATTATGATGACTGCTATGATTTAATTATTCCAAAGCTTGTGAAAGGAGGATTTTTTATCGCCGATAATGTAATAAGTCATGAAGAAGAGCTACGACCCTTTATCGAGAGAGCGATTACCGATCCTAGGGTAGATACCCTTATTCTTCCTATTGGAAAGGGATTGCTACTTTCTCGAAAAATCTAGTCTTGAATTATTTGACCTTTTCACAGGACTTCTTCAAGAATTTCAACCACGCCTGTAACGAACTTAGGGCAGTTGTGAAAAACTTTCCTGTCGTGAGCAAGCTTTCGATTTTCTGGTGTGGTTAAATCAAAATGGATCAGCTCTCTACAAAAAACTATCCCATGCTGATCCTCGAACTTTTTTGGCACCTCATCTGCTATATCATGAGCAGATTTCCTAGGTGTTGAATTTAAATCTTTCTTTCCACCATAATGTGGTCCAATCACCATTAATGCACCGCTTAATGCGCCGCAAATATTACCTCTCCTGGCAATTCCCCCACTAAATACTTCTGCTATCTTAAGAGCAGTTTTTTCTTCAATTCCATATTGATTTGCATAGGTAGCTAGTATGGCCTGAGAGCAATTGTCTCTTTCTTTGAACAAATTTACTGCATGTTCCACTCGTGACATTTCTGGTAAGTCTCTCCTTGCATATCGGTGTTTTTGAACATATGAATAAATATTATTCTTTCCACATTTATTCAGGACTTCCGTAAGTTTGTAAACTCCACATTTCTTTTACCAAAAGGAGTTTCAAATACGCCAAAATCCAAAAATACTTATATTCAAGGAACAAAAGATTAGAATAATAGGAATGTATACCCCCATGGTTGCCCCACAGTCACCGTTTGACTCTAAACACAAGCTTCGTGAGTTTATGACCGTATCGTTAGAAGGAATTGTAGATCTAATGAATTCTCTTGCACATCCAAAACGGCTGGAAATGCTGATTTTCATGATTGGCGGAGACAATGTGACGTTTAAAGGTTTACAAGAGAAAACAGAGTTACAAAAGAGTGCTCTAGCTCATCATTTGAGTGTTTTAACCGATAAATCTCTCATAGAGAAAAAAGAAAAAGGCATCTATCAGATAACTATTGATGGTGACGATTTACTAGAAAAGATTGCTCATAGCTTTCTTGAATCGAAGCTTAGGGAACAAAAACGACTGGAGCGACTTTTACAACTGATAGGGAAAACGAGTCCCTATATCAACCAAGAGGTATCTAAAATGGGTAAAGAAAAAGAAATTTTAAAAATAGTTCAGCTCCCTAAATTGAGAGTTGTTTCCTTTCATGCGAAGGATAGTAAAACTCCCGAAGAAGAGGCCTGGACCATGCTAGAAAACTGGGCGAAATCTAAGGATATGTTTAATAGACCAGATATTCATCAAATATACGGCTTTAATAATCCTGATCCTACAAAGGAGCAACCTCTGTATGGATATGAATTTTGGATAACAGTCAATGATGATTTTGAAGTGGAGTCTGGGAAAACAGTTAAAAGCTTTGATGGAGGTTTATACGCTGTTATGAGCTGTGGTGGTGTCGAAAATATTACTCCCACTTGGGGTAAGCTTGTTGAAAGAGTTTCAGAATCAAAGTATACGTTAGTGAAAACTCATCAATGGTTAGAACATCACGTAGATCCCCATAACACAGATCTTAATACATTTGTATTGGATCTTTATGCTCCCATATCCGAATAGGATTTTTCATTTCAGAATCCTTTTTTTAGCTCGTATTGAATAAGACTACAACTCTTAAGTTGACAGGTATTTATTCTTGAATACTAAAGCGCTAATAGCCAGTATACCGAAAAGGGTTATTATCGCGTTGAATCCATCCAATCCTTTTGGTGTAGTACTCTTTGTCTCTGAAGTAGGAAATGAGTCGTATACCGTATTAAGAAATTGAAAGTTACCACTTCCACCTTCTGTTGGGTCTGCTAACTCATAGTAAAAGTTAATTGGGGAAGCTTCACATGAGCAGACAACAGATCGATATATATAACTGTGGTTATAGAGGAAAGTACGAGTCTGACCAGGCGCTATGATGAATTCCTTCTCACCAGATATAGTAGAAATCCCAGAATTATGAAAAAGTGTGAAAACTAGATTAGAACTAGAATTAGCATCTACATTGATAGTTAAACTCCATTTAATATCTTTAACGTAGGCCTGATAATAATCATTAAGCAGTAATTTTTTTTCACTATTATCAGAAATGTAAAAGGATCCGATTTCACCTACAGGATCAGTAGTTTCATCCACTACTAAAGCCATAGACATTTGACTAAAATTAAGTAAAAAAATAGCAAATAGAATTACCGAAACAATTTTTTTCTCAAGGTTCATCTCAAGTCATACTTAGTGTTTTTTTTATTAAAGTCAATCTCTTTGACTTTCGCATCTATTCCTCTTTAATGTGGCCATACTGGTTAAATTACTTCCGAGATACTTTGGATGGGAAACATAAATATGTCTAGTGAATGGTACGGGGTTAAAGTGGGGAGATTGTTGGATAGGATCAAGTAAATATAGTGAAGAAAGTGGGATTCATAATAAAACTTTGAAATAAGTCCCAATTTTCATTTCTGACGTTTTTAATCATTTTAGAGACAAAAAAACCGATAGTATGATGATCCGCTGGTAAAAATCGACCACTCCCTTTCAAGATTGAACCATCAATCTTATAGCTTGGAGGAAGCCAAGACGGGGTATCTGCAAATTCTACCTGATCATGCAGTATCTTTTTTATTTGATATTCTCCTTCCTCGGGATAAAGACTGCATGTTGAGTAAACAAGAGTTCCTCCTTCTTTGAGAAGGTTGAGAGCGCTTTGCAAAAGTTTTTCCTGAAGTACAATATGTCTTTTTAAAAACTGTCTACTCTGTTTCCACTTTAACACAGGGTTAGAAGTAAACGTTCCACTACCAGTACAAGGAGCGTCAAGAAGAATCTTATCAAATAAATTGTTTCGTAAGGGGGGTTGTATACCATCCCACTGTACTAACCCGACATTGGTCACTCCAACTGATTTCAGTAAGGATACCATTTCATTTGTCCGGTTGTGATGAAAATCCCCAGCCACAACAAATGCCTTATCACTTGTTTGTTGAGAAATCAAGCTTGTCTTGATCCCTGGAGCGGCGCACAAATCACATACTATTTCGTTTGGTTGAGGATCAAGTAGTAGAACAGAAGAAAAAGATGCTTTGTCTTGGATGATTATCATCTTCTTTCGATAATATTTACTTTTGAGAATATTAGATTTATCCCTTACGCTTGCTTGTAGGACTAGAGGAAAGTTTTCGTCTGATCGTACCTTTACTCCGATTTTACTGAAATTTCTAAAAATTCTTGCCGTTAATTCTGAAAATGGTACAGTAGATTTAATTAAATTATTAACTCGAAAATAAAAAATTCCCTTTCTAGCTCTTTCATCCATAGCTGTAACATTTTCTTCGATACTCTTGTAATCCATGACGGGTAATAAAGTGTTAATTGTAAAGGTAGGAATGGCATATTTTATACTTAATTTTTCAGTTGTTGACTTTTTCTGAAGAGCAATATCCCAGTTGAATGAAGATAGCTTCTTATAGAAAGAGTATACTAGATTTCTTTCTGAAAGTTCTTCATTTTTGCGTATTTCCTTGATTATACTTGAGAATTGCGCTTCCTCCCAAAAATATCGATATGTAATGTAAAGGCATGTCTCAATTTTCAATTTATCTCGCGTGTTATCTCTTTGTAAAGACCTACGCGTTTTGTTGGCAATAAAGTTAAGATAGTTCCAATATCGAATAATTTCTGTAAGATAATGATGATAAGCAAGGCCGTATTCGGTGGAAATCTTGTTGAGATTGAGATCTTCAGAATTTGATGCCCATTGACTGATTAATTCCACGATATTCATGTGAACATCAAAAGAATTGCAGCTTGACCTTATTATATATCTATACTTCAATTTAATTAAAACTCATGAACATCAATTTTTATTGAAAAATTAGACAGGTGGTGGATACTGAGGTTTTCAGCTCATAGAACTAATAAATCGTGTAATGTATCTTTCTACGAGTATTGATACCATAATAAAAGAAAGAATGAGTATAAACCATGAAGAAAATGATGGAAGAGTTGGTTGAGGTAACAATAGGGAATAAGAGGTACTGAATCCAAGTAAAAGACCCGAAAAAATCCCTTGAAGACTAACAAATATGTTTATCCAAATAATTATTCGTTTCATTACCTTAGCTTTACAACCGAGGACTCGCATAATGTATAGATCTTTTTTTAGAATTATAATATAGAGACTCGAAAACGCAACTAATGATAAACCTATAGAAAGAATCACAGGCAAAAACGCAATATTTGAGATTATCCAGAATTGATCACTAAACGATTGATAAATTTCAGCAAAAGAATCCAAATAGAAATAATCAAGATCGAATGCTTTTACCATATCTAGAATACCTGGACTAGGATTTTTGACAAAAACAACATTTCGCTGCGAATTATTAATATACCAACTTAAGTCCGATAATGAGTTAATATGAATATAACAACAGAATCCTTTGGCAAATGGATCCATTAAAACTCTTTGTACCTCAAATCTTTGCAGTTCGAGTTCTTCTCCATTAATCGTTTTTGGGATCGCTTTCATTACTCCTTCATTGATAACGAACTGGTGGTACCCATCCGCCATAAACATATAGTTCTGGTTTGGATATGAGGATGAACCACCAACTGAATAGTAACTAAAAATATTCGAGAAGGATGAATCAACTCCCCAGATATAACTATTGAAAGTACTATTTACCGATGAAATGACATCATTGACCTCTCGAAGAGCTTCTAATAGACGGATGGTTCCTATCGTCAGCAACCTTGATTCGAAGATCGTTTCAGTCGGTAAATTACTAAGAAATTCTTCTGGAATAAATTCATTCGTAAAATTTGTAGAAGGGCTAAAGCTTAGTTTTTCATAAGGATCATAACATTTTTTTACAATATCGGAGAAAGAAGGAGATGGAGTGATAACAATAACATTTTTTCCTCCATATCCACGATCCACATAGGAATCAGCTGTATTTTGAATTATAGAACCCCCTAATATTCCGAAAGAAGAAATTAATGTTAAAACAAGAATACCTATAATCATAATTCGTGAGACTAGTCTAGCGCGTGTTTGAAGAAGATGCCCTAATCGAAAGGCAGTTCTCTTCTTGGTAGAAATTCCCCATATTCTGTTCAGGTTTGTAGGTGTGACAACGTACTGACTATCTAAAATTTCACGAAATTTTTTTCTGATTAATACGTTTACAAAGAACCCTGCTGCAAAATAAGTTCCGATTGCAGAAAAAAATAAAAATCCTACTGAAAAAATGATGAGTTCCACTAAAGATATGTGTATAATTGAAAAACCTAAGAATGAAAGGAGAACAAAACCCAAAACAGATCCTTCAATAATTCCTACTATCCCTCCGATAGTTGTGATAATAAAAATCTCTGCGAGTGGTATTCGTTGAATCTGCTTGAAAGTTCCTCCTAGGGATTGGAAAACGGCTAAATCGTTCATTCTCGATACTGCAAGCAAAGAAGCAAGAACACTTGCCGAAATAATGGATGCTAGAATTGAAAACAACGTTGAAAATGTCAGGTAAGAATCCATGATGCGAATGATTGATCCGTTGAACATTTGTGTGGCTTCTTCAACTTGTAAATGTAGAACAGACGATATAAGGAAGATATTGATACCTGTAGCCACTAGTAATGAATGTGTAATGATATAGAGAAAAGATCTCTCTCGTTTCCTAGTAACATCTTTC
>DXJL01000074.1 GCA_019057635.1 Candidatus Heimdallarchaeota archaeon | reverse complement strand
GAGTCATAGACTCTTTAAAGCTTCGATACAAGTAAACAAGATAAGCTCCTTTACATTGCGAATTTAACAGGGAAATTTGTTATTTATCGGTTAAGAACAGTTTTCCAACCTTTAAAAACTTATTTTGGGATTGATATACCCAGGAAAAGCATTTTGAATATTAAATAATAGATAATAGAGTTTTTTAATATGATCACAAAAACAAAAATCATCTGTACGATTGGACCAGCCTCTGAAGATCCAGATGTCTTTAAAAAGTTAATTGAGGAAGGAATGAATGTATGTCGCCTTAATTTTAGCCATGGTACTTATTCAGACCATAAAACTCGTTTTGAGCTTATTAAAGAAAATAGTGACGATCTTGCTGTGTTAATTGATTTATGTGGCCCGAAAATTCGAACTGGAGAAATAATGGAGGGAACCATGATTACGACAGATCAGGAATTTAGAATCACAGCAGATATGGATCTAGAAGGAAATTCTGAGATCTGTGCAATTAATTATCCTCCTCTGATAAAAGACGCAGAAATTGGCAACCACCTTGCTATTGATGATGGTTTACTTTTATTACAAGTTATAGATAAAACAGAGAAAGATTTGATTTGTAAAGTGCTTTATGGAGGGCCTCTGAAATCAAGAAAAGGAGTTAATGCCCCTGATGTCCCTTTATCATTGTATTTCCCTCTAGCCAAAGACATTGAAGATGTGAAGTACATTCTTAAAAAACTACAGGCTGATTATGTGGCTGCATCTTTTGTGCGTAGAAAAGAGGATGTTCAAAGATTAAGGGAAATATTAGACATCGCAGATTTTCCAATAGGGATCATAAGTAAAGTAGAGCATCGCGATGCTCTACTTAATTTTGATGAAATCTTAGAACTATCAGATGGTATAATGATTGCAAGAGGTGATCTTGGGATTGAAATCCCTCCAGAAGATGTACCCATTGTTCAAAAAGACCTTATTTCTAGATGTAACTGCGTAGGAAAACCAGTCATCGTAGCTACTCAGATGTTGGATTCGATGATTACTAATCCGATTCCCACTCGTGCTGAAGCATCTGATGTAAGTAATGCGATTATTGATGGTGCTGATGCCGTTATGTTATCTGGAGAAACAGCTGTTGGCAAGTTTCCTGCCAAATCTGTTCACTATATGAGGAAAATCGCGAAAGCTGCCGAAAAACATACTAAGATACACGAAATTGGGTATAGTATTGAGGAACCCTCATTAACAGAAATTTTTGGTCGGGGAGTTCGGATGATAGCTGATGAAAGCCATTTAAAGATCAAAGCTATTCTTACAAACACAAGAACAGGGTACACAACAAGACTTGTTGCAAAGTATCGTCCAAAAGAACCTATCATTGCTGGTACTCCCTATCCATCTATCAAACGTCAACTAAGTCTTGTATGGGGGGTATATCCAATTCAAACAGAGGTAACGTATTCCTCTAATGAATTGAAATATTATCTGGCACGAGAGGCTACTGATAGAGGACTTGTGAAACCAGACGATCAGGTTCTTATTATTGGAGGAAGTTTGCTAGATTTACCCGCCAGTACTAATTACATTCAGACAATGAAAGTAGAAGACATTCTCCGATATGGCCAACAATTACAGAAATCAGGGGTGTAAATCTAAGATTAATCTCTGTTTCTAATATTCCCGTTGATAGATGTCATAGGTTATTTCTTCCACGAATCTGTCCAAATTGGATATCCAAAGCGTGTATTCCTGATTCTTATCTAGAATACCCGATATAGCCAAATTCGTCGTCTTCATCAACCATATCCCAAAATTCTTGGACGGATAATGTTAATCTTTCGACAATCATTTTATGGATTGTTTTTAATAATGCATGATGCTTTACTTCATCATTGAGGATTGCTTTCACAATAATCTTCTCGGCTTCATCCTCTAGGGTTTCAAAATATTCTTGATAAGTCTTAATTGCTTTTGCTTCCAATTGAATATGTTCAGTAATGCTATCTTTGATATCTTGGCCAATCTCTTCTGATATTGAAGGAGTGGCTTTTGTATGCATACTTACTAAAGCATTTAACATACTAGCATGCTTTTTGGAATCAAGAGCTATACTATGCACGAGCTCGCGAATAAGAATGTTCTCTGAGTCTTTAACAGCAGCTTCGGCTTTGTCAAAGATAACATTTTCTAATTTGATTTGACGCTTGTAAAAATCTACTCTTTCTTGCTTACTCATAGTCTTTATCTCCATAAATAGTTAGATGGGTTATTGCTTTTTCGCTCTTATATAATTAATTCGGTTTTATTCCAACCTCGAAGAAAACTTATTAGAAAGGGCCTGATAATCACACAAAATCAATCTTGGTGAGCAAAATGTCATGGAAAGATATTAAATTACTGTATGGGGATGATTTAATTAGCGATTTTATCCCAGCGAATATGAATGCCAGAGTACTTGAAGCCGAAGGCATTACACCGAATTTTACGGATGTACAGGTTCGATTCAGCTATGTGTTGAATAATCCTGTTGATTCTAAACCTTTGGAAGAAATGGTCAACAAACGTGAACGACCTACAATAATGATTTTAGTAGACGATGCAACACGCCCCAACAAACACACAAAAATTCTCTTACCCATGCTCTTAGAGAAGTTATTTGATTATGGTGTCGAGAAGGGGGACATCCGAATTATGGTAGCCTCTGGGAGTCATTCCCCGCCATCTGATGAATTACTTGAAAATAAAATTTTAGGCTCCAATATCTATCAAGCGTGGAAGGAAAACGTTATAATTCATAAACAAGCCGAAAACTGCAAAAATTTAGGATCTTCAGCCCTAGGAACACCCATTGAAGTGGATATTGACGTACTAGAATCGGGGTTAGTAATTGCTGTCACTGATAGTGAGTACCATTACTTTGCTGGAGTCGCTGGAACCGTCAAATCGTTTTTTCCAGGATGTTCAGGAAAAGAAACAATTGCTCGTAACCATCCACAAATGTTTGATCCCATTCATGGGTTTAAACCCGAGTGTCGACTTGGAAATACAAAGGGAAATCCTGTCATCCAAGATATGATAGAAATGGCTAAAATGACGAAAAAGATGGTACCTGTTTTTTGTATTGATGCTGTTTTAGATGGTGAGGACAATGTTGTCATACTTAATGGTGGAGATATTAATTCTCTGCATGAACAGGTGCTGGAAGAATTAAAGCCCCTTAGAACTGTAAGCGTTGATGAACCTGCTGATTTGGTTATTGTCTCTACTGGTGCATTATCAATTAACCTGTACCAAGGTGGCAAAGGATTTCATGCAGGATGGAATGCTGTAGCGGAAGGTGGTGATGTTTTACTTCTTGCCCATTGTCCACTAGGTGTTGGTTCTGATAATTACAAGGATACAATGATTGAGATTCAAAACATGGAACTTGATGAAGCGATGGGTTATGTTATCAAAAATAAATGTAGTATTGATAACTTCAAGATCGGGAATCAAAAAGTAGTTGATCTCATCAGAATCTTAAAGCGCTGCACCTGTCATATGATCACAGAAATGGATAAGAAGGAATTAGAAGAAATTTTCAGGATTAAATATGTCCCCCATACAGGAAGTATCCAGCAAAGCCTTCGTGATTGGCTTGAAAACTTTCGTAAACAAAAGAATCGTGATCCAGTAGTCTATGTCCTTCCTGATGCAGGTAATTATATCAATGTGAAGAATAGGTAATCTATTCCTTCCTTCCTTTTTATTTTCTGAAAGTTTTGTTTGGAATAACTCAATGATTTTCATATTATTTTGAAATAATAGTGTATATTATTTTCACCCCAACTAGAGTTAACCAATATCTTTGTCACTAGGTTTTTTGTCTTGCGCGCTCATGTAACATCACTGATAAACGGATAAACACCAATGAAAAAATGACCAATCCGATAATATCGATAATCCAAGGTAAATATGCTTTTTCTGCGTCAAGTGCCCAATTTAGAAGATCATGAGCATAAGTCAAAGGAGAAATAAACGATAGTGGTAGAATCACTACTGGTAATTCATTAAGTCCAAGAAAAATACCACTAATAAACAATGATGGTAGTCGAATAAAGTTGGTACCGATCATCACACTCCCTGTACTCTGAACTTGGAACGAGGAGAAGAGAATTCCCAAAGCAGAAAAGCTAAAACCACCTAGTACTAGAAATAGAATAATAAATGGTAAATTTGCGAGTGGTGCGCCTAAAACAAAACCAATTAGTAGTGGTACTAATGCTACACTAATCCCAAAAATCATGCCTGGTAGAGTTTTCCCAAGAACAAGTGCGAATAGTGAGATTGGAGCACTTAAAAAGCGATCATAGGTTCCCTGTCTGCGTTCGATCGGTATTACAACTGGACCAATCGAAGAAGCCATAAAAAATAGGGCCATCGAACTTAGACCTCCAAACACTTCCACTGGTTCTATTTGTCTTTTTATAAAGAATGATAAAAACATAAAAAACGGCCAAATCAGTCCAAACATGATCACGGGGGGTTTCGAATAATAAATCCTTATGTCCTTGCTTGCAATCAGTAATAGAGCAGATAATTCGTCTTGAATCCTTTTGTATCTCATAATCTCATCCTCTTTGGCTTTTTCCCCTTTTTATATCCTTTTGTGGATGACCAAGTTTACCTTTACCTGTCAAGGAGACAAAAACATCTTCCAAATTGGCTTCAGCTGTCCCAAAAGCTCCAAAAGGTATTTTGTTGACTCGTGTCCAATCTAGAAATTCTTGTCCCCAGCTTGTAGGGTTAGGCGTGTATACCCGAACTTTTTGTTTATTCAGAAAAATAAAATCTCTCTCGTCATTTGTTTCTTGAAAATAAGTCTTCAAAACTACTTCTGGGGAATGAGAAGATTTTAATTCAAATTCAAAAGATCTAACTTCCACCATAGCTTCCTGTAGATGATTTGGTGAGTCGATGGTTAAAATTTTTCCTTTATCAAGAATAGCTACCCGGTTACACAGATGTGCTGCCTCTGAGAGGTTATGTGTTGTTAAAAATACTGTGTTTCCTTTTTCTCGAAAATCGTTTATCTTTTCTCTAATTAATCTCTGACTTTCAACATCTAATCCACTAGTAGGTTCGTCTAGAAATAAGATTTCAGGATTTGAAATTAAACCCATTGCTAATGACAGCTTTTTTTTCATACCTTTGGAATAATACACTGCTTGTTGATGACGACGGTCAAAGAGGTTGAAATCTTTGAGAAGACGTTCTGCCGAGTGTGTTCTTTCCTTTCGCGATATTCTATACAATCCAGCGGTGAAAATCAGATTATCCCAACCAGATAACTCAGGATAGACTATAGGATTTTCGGGAACGTGACTCAATTTTTTTTTAGCTTGATATTCTTTTTTTTCTATATTATGACCAGCAATTAAAACTGTTCCTGAGGTGGGTCGAGAGATGGCAGTCAAAATTCTAATCGTTGTCGTCTTACCAGCTCCGTTAGGCCCAAGGTATCCAAATATTTCCCCATATTCAACATCAAAATTAATCGAGTCAAGTGCGACAAACTCCTCAAATTTTTTCAATAGATTAACGACTTGTATCGCTTTATTCATTTGAATTTCCCCTTTTTATGATAGTTTGATAATCTATGCATCTAACCACACGTTTTTATTCAGTTATAGTTCTTCTAGTACTCGTTTCTATCGTTTAACGACGGGAGGAAGGTCAAGCTTCGCTGTGAGGTTTAGATAATCTCTTCTTCATTTCTTTTATCTCTTTGGAGGTCTACGTGACTCATCATGTCGTGATAAAAAAAATTTTCAGTCTTGACGTAACTTCTTTTCTTTATAAAATAGTTTATTTCTAGCCACAAAAGGTTTTTTAATG
>DXJL01000073.1 GCA_019057635.1 Candidatus Heimdallarchaeota archaeon | reverse complement strand
GATTCCTATAACTTTGATAACGCTTCTGCAATTCTTTTTCTTGGCAAGAATTCCGGCGTATTGCTCAATGGTTGTGAGATGCAATTCTTTTTGACTGAAAAGTTCAGGATTCCATCCACCTTTAAGGATTCTTACAGCAATATCATCACAGGCACCGAAATATAAATCCACTGTTCTCTCGCTTTCCGGTATTATCTCAGCGTTGGAAATCTGTTTGGATGATTTTCCTCTTGCGTTTCTTACATGTATGGGGCCTTTACCTGTTACAGGGTCCGGGGCTTCGTGAAATCCTTGTCTCATGATTATTTCTCCTTAAACACTTAATTCTTTTTATGATATATAAAGTTACCTATTTGTGAGATTATAGTTTTCCATTTAATTTTATTAATGTGTATTAGACTCCTTGTCAATATATATAAACAATTGAAAATCCACCACAAAACATCATCAATGCAAGTATTACTGCTCCAATTTTTTTCCTTTTAGAAGAATATTTTATTTCATGTTTAAGAGTTTGTAATATTAATGGCAAATTACTTACTAAAGGATATCCGGTGGCTCTGAGATTGGCACCTTTATGTAATTTGGTATCAGAAGTTGGATGACAATTCTTTTTCATTACATTTCATCTCAGTCTGTTATAATTGAATTATTTCGTAAGAACTTTAGGTTGAAAATCACTTATGGATTTATTTAGGAAATCTCCTTTATTTCTAAAAGTACATTTTTTATATTTATCTATTGTGGCTCTCAATTCTATATCAGTAGAATAATCTAAATTTTCTAAAAATTCATATATTGACACTATTATTACATTCTCTGGGCTTTCACTATTCCATTTAATATAGTCATCCTTAACGAATTTGATACTAAATACAACTATCCACAATTCATCTAAGTGTTTATGATATTCCTTTCTTTTCCATTTATCACTTATATTGTGTTTTGTATCGGTGTTAGTAACGTCTATACCTACAGTTTTACTTGTGTTGCAAATGAATTCAATGATGTTTTTAGAAGAGAGTTTTACGTTACAAGATAACTCTGGGTGATCGTGTGTCTTAAGCCATTCTTGAATAATTCTTTTTACTAATAATTCCGAGTTCCTACCTCTTTTACCTACGTAAGATGAAAGTTCAGATTTATATTTTTCTTGCATCGATATAGGATATCCTATCAATTCTCTGATTCTTGGAGCACCACCATTTTTGTCAATTCCATTAGATAAATCTGTTCTATTCATCTTATTCAGTTCATTTTGGGTAGGAAAATAACCTAATTTTTCAATCAATAAATTTAATTCTTTAATTGTGACTTCTTCGGTCCAATACCCATTTGTTTGTTTACTTATTTCATATTTCATTAACTTTCTGAACTTGTTAAGACCACCACATCTTCCAATTGCTGTGTTTAGGTCAGATTTATTCATTTCACGTAATTCACGATCAAGAGGAAAATGATTCAATTCTTTAATTACGAGTTCCAATTCACTTATTATTATTTCAGTGGTCCAGTAATCACTTGGTTTCTGGATTATTTCATATCCTAATAAATTTCTAAATACATTGAATCCGCCATTTCTACTAATTGCACACGATAAATTTTGTTTATTCATATCATTTAGTTCAAGTTGAGTGGGAAAATGACTTAACTCTTTGATTATTATTTTTAATTCTTTGATTATAACTTCCTTTGTCCAATATCCATTAGACTTCTTAATTGAACTGTATCTCATTAATTCTCTAAATTTGTTAACACCTCCTTGTTTCCTAATTACGGTTAATAAATCTCCTCTATTCATTTCACGCAATTCAGAAAAAGAAGGGAAATGATTTATTTGGACTATTATGTCCTGTAATTCTTTCATTATAATATTCTCTGTCCAATATCCTCTGTGTTTTTTAGTATAAATTTGAGATATGATTCATTTCTCCTAATTGTAATTTTTTTAATTCAATTTAGATAATCTTCAAGCTCATGATCTGAAATCGGTGTGTCTCTTGCGATTGATTTCAAACGTGATTTTACCCATCCAGCTTCCATTGTCTGATCCATATAAACCTGATAAATCTCTGCTTTATCCTTGCCTGGAGTGACCCGAAGAACACGCCCGCTTCTTTGAATAAATTCCCTTTCTTGTGAAGAACCACCAACAATAATACAAACATCTGCAGATGGAACATCGATTCCTTCACTAAGTGCCGGACCGCCGATTAGAATGGGCGTTTTTCCTGTTGCGAAATCTTCGAAATTTTGTTTCCTTATTTTAGTTGGCATTTTGTATTCGGGATTTGATGAATGTACTATGGAAGAAGACAATCCAAGATTATTTATAGCTTCTTGTAGAAGGTACATATTTTCAATCATAGTACAAAAGGTTATTACTCTCTTGCCCTGACCGACAAGATTTCTAACCAGAATTGCGGTTCCATCTATTTTATCAGGATGGTTTGTGATCCATCTATAACGCTCACCTTTGACCATTTTAGTGAAAAGATGGTCTTCTCCATAATCCTCAGCGTTCATGGCTATCTGAGCAGTTATTTGATTGTATCTATCCATATCGTCTTCACTCATACTAACACGAAGGTTTGTGACGCTGTAATATGCAAGTGAGCCTTCTGCCTGAAGCTCTTCCTGTGAGACTACTGCTATGACAGGCATATCTTCCATCAGGTATCGCCCTGGTGTCGCTGTAAGGAACAGGATTCGATCTATTGTATCAAGGTTATCCTTCCATATGCTTACATTCATGTTGGTATTAGAGGACAGGTGGTGAGCTTCGTCACCGATTAGAAGGTCTGCTACAATTTTCTTCTCCCAGAGGGTATTATAAATCCCGATTGTAATTTGACCGAAATCCTTGCCGTGTCCACCACCGACGAGTGTGGGTTTTATACCAAAAGCTTTTAGTTCTCTTTTCCACTGTTTCTGCAACTCCATTGTAGGGACTGCGATTACTATTCGAGCATCAGGGTTCTCATCGAGCTGTTTGAGGATTGCCATGATAGCGAACTTGGTCTTACCTGCGCCGGTACCTGCTTGGATTATGCCTCTCCTTGCATCCCACCATGGCATAAAGTGAGCAGACTGCCAGTTACGGGGCTCCAGACCCCTGAATACAGATGTGTCGAGGTTAGGATCAGGAACAGACATCTCGGGTGGTGCAAAAACCTTGTCGGTTTCTATGACGTTAGAAAGGTTCCTCCATCTTCCGTCTTTAAGTTCATATTCAATGGTGACTTTGTGGTCTTCACCATCATTTAATTCCTGGATTTGAACGAAATTGAGAGTGTCCCATTCCACAGTACTGATGTTTGTTATTGCTCCTCCAGTCGAAGCGATTACATCAAATGTTATCTTCTCAAAAGTACCTTTCTTGCCAGGGACAGTAGAAACTTCAAGAGCGGTTAATGTCCCTTCTATTTTATTGACGCCCTCAACTTCTTTTATTTTCCCACCATTATATGCGGCTTCTCTTTTTAGTCTATCAAGTGTGGACTTGAAAGCACTAATCTGCTTTTCGGTCAGTGAATATCGTTTTACCCAATTCCCATAAATATCCTTAAGGAACGGATTTTGATCATGGAATTCTATGGATTCTCTCATGATTCCATAGAGGGGATCGTCTTCAAGCTCTTCCTGTTTGGCTCTTACCTCTTCTTCCACACGCTCTTCGATTATCTTCTCATCCTGGATTACATCTTTTAGCATACCGAGCATCTTTTCGAGTCTTTTATCGGTAATCCTGCCCTTGTCTTCAAGCATCTCGATGGTCTTCTTTACTGTCTTGTCTTTTCCTTTCCATTTGTGATAGATTTCCCACTGTCCGTGCTCCCTGGCAGTAGGAAGATCAGTCATCCGGTCAATTCTATCGAGAAGTGTTTCTAATTCGGCTTTGATGTTCTCAGGATCAGACTGTCGTTCAAATTCGAACTTCCTGGCGAGTTCCTTAACATCTCCGATGGGAATTCCAAGGTAATTAACCACACACTCAGATCCAATTCTCAGTTCTGCACCCTTGTTTTTCCCTCTCATTTTTGTAATTGTATACTGATAACGAATTGGAGCGTGGCTGCATAAATTACAACCTGCGCTGGATTTTTCCCCGAGGTCAGTAAACCCGGTTACTTCCCATTCACTGTTCTTGTCGGTTCCCATAGATATGAGAGTGTTCCTTGCAGTTCTCTCATAAGGATTCAATGTCTCCTTGAGATACTGTTTTTCCATTTCCTTTTCGGATTTGGCTCTTGTCTTTTTC
>DXJL01000072.1 GCA_019057635.1 Candidatus Heimdallarchaeota archaeon | reverse complement strand
TTTGACATGTAATGCCATTGTTTTCGCAACAAATAGTGAAGAAACCACTATAATTGTAACAACACAAATTAGTCCAATTGGTCCAATTTTCGATTCAGATCTTGACTGGAAGGTAGCTGTTGGGGATAGTATGAGGTATACCTTCACAAAGTTATTTGATCTTAACGATTATGATGAAGATGGAAGTCCTTCTACCCAAAAAATTTCGTTTGTAGCAGAAAATGGTTCGGAGATAGAATTATCCATAAGAGAAGGCTCACAACTTCTCTGTGAGATTGTAACTCTCGATGAATATGCAACAATTCAGTTGACACTTGATGGTATAAAATCCGAACCTAGTGAGGGTGGCGGTAGTTTTGTTACTAAAACTACTGATAACAGGACTTATTGGGAGGAATATGCCAAACAAACCCCTACTGAAAATCAAAATATTACGGTGGAAGGTGATTTGTTAGTCCATCGGTCTGTTGACAATTGGGAGGATGGAACCTTCTATTACACTACTAAGATTAACTGGAGAACTGGGTGGCTCAATTATATCTACCAGAAAGAGATGAATGGAACACACACCATAACAGAAATGGAAGTAACTACTGGAATTCCTGTACTTACTCCAGGATTCGAAATTTCCCCATTTCCTGTTTCGCTAGTGTTGTTTTCCATCTACATCTGGAGAAAAAGAAGAAAGGAGTAACCACCAAGCACCGATAGTATCGTAGTTTTTTTGTTATTTTAATATAATGGGTTCTCTGAGAGAACCATTATTTCAGTTAATATTGGAGATTGAGAGTTTACTCCTCATCAGCTATTATGACCTTGATGAGCTTCTTTAGGGACATCTTCAATAAATTATTGAACTCATATGGTAAGATCAGTCCAGTTGGTCTTCAAGGCAAGAGACAAGTGGTGTATGTAAATGAGACTGAAGGTGAAAATTCGTTTAGGCTTTTATTTTTTCTTTACTGCAGTGGTTTTTATCACTGTTTTCTTACCTGAGATTTCCCTCTTATTCATTATTGCCCAAAATGTAGAAAATTTTTGGTTGTGGATTGGAATTGCTCTTTTTATGCCAGTAGCTTACTTTTTATCCATAATCGTTTTTGGGATACTTCATTCACAGGTAATTTGCAAAGCTTTTCTTCCCCCAATAAAAGCTGGTTCTTATTCGCATGGTTCGGACATTGCATACCTTTATTCTGTTGCCATAGTTTCACCTAGTATCTTCAAAAGTATGCTAAAAGCCTTTAGTTTTGTACCCCACCTTTATTCAATGCTTATTGGAAAGTTTCTATCACTATATGGGCTAAAAACTGGAAAAAATGTGTATATTTCATCGGGAACAATTCTTGATTCCCATCTTGTGTCCATAGGTTCAGGGAGTTTAATTGGAATCCGATCAATTATATCAGCCCATTTAACGGAAAGTAACAATTTAATTCTATCACCTGTTACTATTGGGAAAAACGTTACTATTGGAGGTAATTCAATAATCACACCTGGAGCTACAATTGGAGATAATGTTATTATTGGAATTAATTCATTAGTGAAAAAGGATCAGGTTATTCCATCGAATACTATCTATGCTGGAACCCCTGCAGTCTTTATTCGTGATAATATAACACAATAAGTAGAACTTTGTCAGTAGAATCAAAAATTATTGGAATTTCCAGAAATTAGTCAGAAATAGTTTGGAATTCGTAATCAAAAACCTCAAGAAATGTCATTAATTGTCGTAATACAGTAATTAAAATTAGTTATAGGATTTTAAATTACATTTCTTCCGAACTATGAGTGTGTTCAGATGTCAGATGCGTCATTTTTCTTACAACCCCCATTTAGTGAATTTCCTTTCAATATTTTTCCTCAATTAATCGATAAATTAGAATATCTTGGTCGAGATGAAGAACAAACCCCCTATGAGATCTCCCCAGGAACTGATCTGTGTATCAGCGATACTTATTACTCACTAGGCTTTTTAACTTATCTTGACTCTTATGGCAGAGTTCTTTCAGACGGTAGAAAATGGTTCCTTGACCCCAAAGGAAAGCCATTACCTGAAAAACCATACCGTTTTCCTTTAATATCTGATGCTATATTAATTCTTGAGGAACTATTTGATGGTGCGAAGAGCGCACAAGATCTTCATGAGAAATTATCTGATCTTTCAGAAGAAGAAATCACAAATTATCTGAGAATTCTTGCCTTGATTACTCAAAAAGGTAAAGTAATACAGGAAGCCAAAGGGTGGGACGCATCCTATGTGCTTAAAGATTGGTAGCTCTTAATTTCCACTAATTCCTGACCAGCAATACTTACAAGAAAATCAGTTTCTTTGTAGTTGCGTAATCTTATTCTTTCTAATAAGAAGTAAACCTGATCAGAATAACAATTTAGGTGTTAGTATGGTTAATTTGGATTTAAATTCTTTAAAACAGACCCAACGTGAATTATCCGAAATTATTGGCGTTTCAGGACATGAAGCACCTGTTGTTGATTATATAAAAGCCCAAATTGAAGGTTTAGTCGATGAAATGTGGGTTGACCCCTTGGGGTCATTACTGGTGGTAAAAAAGGGAGAAAATCCTACGGAGAAAATTTTGCTTGATGCACATATAGATGAAATTGGATTTATGATCAGCTACATTGAACCTAAAGGATTCTTACGTTTTGTCCCAATTGGCGGATGGGATAGTCGTATATTACTTGGCCAAGCCGTTAAAATTCTTGGAAAGGATAATAGAATATATGATGGCATAACTGGATCTAAACCTCCTCATTTAACTACACAGGAAGAACGTAAAATTGCTGTACGCGTTTCGGACATGTACATCGACACAGGAATGTCAGCAGAGCAAATGGATAAAGCAGAAATTCATATTGGATCAGTAGGAACCC
>DXJL01000071.1 GCA_019057635.1 Candidatus Heimdallarchaeota archaeon | reverse complement strand
GCCATTTCGTAATTCTCCTTTTAATTTTTCAATTAGCTAGCTAGCTTTAGTTATTCGGCACTTCACGAGATTTCGATAATGCAGACATACTGACAATATCGAAATACACTTCAGATTTGTCACCTATCAACCCTGGTACGCCCTCAGTCTTTACTAGTCTGTAGAAGACCCAGCACATAATAGTTGCGACAGTTAAATTTGTAAAAAGTAACTGTGGCGCCGATTCCGCCAATTCTTGACATGACATATCCTCTGGAGATTTATCTCCAGGTATTTCTATTTCGGGATGGTAAGCCGTCAGAGACGGGGTAATATCTTTTCCCTCCTTTCTAATGTAAATTTGGACATTACCATCTGTAAACTCATTACCTCCCGAAATAATAGTAATATTTTTAACAGATGATTGGGCATAATCTGAGATGATCTTTCTCGTCATATGATTGTCCACTCCAATAAAGACAATGTCATTTTCCTGGATAACTTCTCCAACGTTTTCTGTATTCACATATTCTGTAAATTCATCAAACATGACATCATCGTATTCACCTCTCAAATCATTGAATTTAACTGTTGCTTTATTGCCGATTTGATTAAATATTTGTCGCTCTTGATTTCTTATCTCATAAGAATCACCATCAACTAAAGTAACTTTGAAGTGTTCTGTTTTGAGATAATTCATAAACCTACATAGAGGATCGCATAATGCAGTTCCAATACCACCCAACCCAATAATCTTTACATTGATCGTCATTATGACATACCTCCCGGAAGTTTATCATCATCATCATCACCTTCAAGACCAAGATTATGAATATCATTGAAAAGTGGATTATCATCATCACCCAAAGTTCCTTCTTGGATTAAGCTATCATCCACTTCATTGAATCCTAATGCATCCAATGTATCATCATCGAGGTTCTCAAGTAATAGTTTAAGTAAATGCTTTGACTTAGATTCCTTGTGGGGACATACATCACATGGACTCCATTCAGCAAGATCATCATCAGGAATTTCAGTATTGAGACCATCAAATAAACCACCTTGAACGTATGCATTCGGGAATTGAGCAGAACTTCGAAACATTGCATTTCGCCCTCGTCCAGCCGCATAACGACCAAGTCCGAAATAACCTTGACCCCAAACTTTCTTGGAAATATTTTTGAACCAGTCTGGAGGGTATTCAGCACCATACTCATACCCATTAACTGTATAACCAAGTTCAGTTCTAGGTTCCTCTAACTGATATTTTCCAGCAGAATATCCACATACTCTGACTTTTCCTACCTTACTCTCAACCAACTCCAAATTCTCAACGTAATTATGCAAATCATTAATTTTGAATCTGGAGCCATTTGCAACTATACAGGCTGACAAAGATAGCAATTTATGGTTTAGATAACCAATTGTAATATGTAATCCATCCCAGTCAAATTCATCATTCACATCAGTTCCAGAATGAAAAGCTGACATTGAACCATGACTGTGAATGGTACCAACCCGAACAAATCCATCATATGCTTTTTCGCTTTTATAATCAGCAGAACCACCTGATACTTCTTGCTCGGGAACCTCAATCAAATATTCCTCGGTTTCAGCATTATAATGTAGAATTACAATTGCCTCACCATGATATTCTGAAAATGCATCTTTGAATAATGCAATTACCTGACCAAACTGCCAGTCAGGAATCCGAGGAATATCAATGGACGCATAGGACTGCAAATCCGGTAGAATTGAAATCTTATCGACCGGAGCAAGACTTTCAATGAGTCCAACCTTTTTCTTCATAAAAATGCCCTGTTTAGCGATTACATACATAATCGGGTCATCGGGCATTTCTTCTTCGCCATCAGCTATAAAAATTCTAAACATTATCCCAATCCTCCAGTATTTTTACTCTGCTTCGTCTAAGTTCATTATAACCTCCGAGCATATTTGGATATATTTTTTTCATATACATCCCAGCCAGTTGAGAATTTGAGTATCTGGGAATTGGAAATCCCCACCTTATCGGCTCTTTGGTTTCAAAATTCACTATTCGTCTTATGTTATCATTATATCGAATTCCATAATCACGGCTCACAGGAAATGATCGAAGTCCAGTTGAACCGTTAGGAAAACCAACAAATGCTAAATCAGGAAATAATTTATGTCGACCCGCATACTGCTCAGTAAACATATCACCACACTGAATCTTCAATTTCTTAACTGGATCAGCATTTTTGGATTTGATCCACTTAACAGTTTTCCTTTTGATTACTTCAAATTTTGCAAGTATATCAGGTGCCGCCCACTGAGTGCATAGATTGGAGCAGAACATCAACGGGTGTTTAGTCCCTGCATCAGAAATAAATCCAATTACAGTGTTGGTATCCTTCTTTGGAAAATTAGGAATTCCTGCTACATTTGCTTTAATTTTATCTCCAGATGTTATACCTCCGTATGAAGCTATAATGTGTCTCATAAGACCAATGTTAATATGGCCATTGCTGATGTTGATAAAAGGAATTCTATGGGTTATTTTCTTATTAATATCAGTCAAATTAACCCACAGAACTTTACTGGAACGATGATTTTCCGGGTCTCTAAAGTCAAACTCAAATGATGAAATTTGGAATATCGTTGTCATTATACCAGGATTTTTCCAATCAGCAACCACTACCGTATCCCCAACTTTAAAATCAATATCTATATTGAAACTGGGGATATAAAGCTTGGTTCCATTGTCAGTAAGTAGATTTTTAATAGAATAACCCATATCATAATTCTGATATGCATAGGAATCACTTCCCATAAAACCTTTACCGGCAATTACATAAACTTTCTTCGTTTTATGATTAGTAATGAGATTTGTCTCTATCCTAAGAACTGGATACTCTTCTTTTTTAATCTCAGTTAGTAATGAATACCTTCTATCTCTACTATGAAGATCATCCAATTTAATATAAATATCACTTCCACTAGTAGTAAGAAAGTGCAAATTGATATGTCTAGCTCTTGTATAAAACCCCATATACTTAGTATCATATATATATGAGCTTATAGGACTTGAATCATCAGATTCCTTAAAGAGTCTATAAGTTTCACCCTTCTCAAGCTTAACACCATCAAATTCAACATTCGACAAATCAAGAACTTCAAACGGTGTATTCTCAATGAGATAATAGTCGTTATTTAGCAGAGCTTCCATCTTCCCATCAATAGCACGCCTAATTCTTTTGACTTCTTTGAAAGAATCGTAGCCTTGATATGTAAGTTTAAGAAGATCTCCGACTTTCAAATTTTGACCATTGATTTCAATTTCATTGATGTCTGGCAATTTTATATGGTAGTTAAGCAGTCTTTTCAAAGATGCATTAATTTTAACAATAAATCTTTCCCCAGCTTCCTTTTCAAATTCTATGTGAGTTGCATATGAAGTTCCATTTTCACACAGATAATCAGCAATGTAAACGAGTTCTTTATTATACATAACCTCGTCACCAACAGAAATAATTCCATCATCAAGCATAAATTCTGATGTTGCATTTCTGAAAAAGTTAGATTTTAGGTCAGATCTATCTCTATCTGATACATTAGGGGTGGGTATTTGGTTATTCCTGTAAAACGAATTTGTGAGTCGATACATATAGTCGCTTTCGTAATTGTCTCCTGATCTCCTTAATTCTGCCGATTCAATTTTACTAATTTGTTCACCAAGTGTTAAATTGTGTTTGAGCCAAGGAACTCTATAAATAAACATAGGGTCTTGCTCTGTATGATATGCCCATGTTAGAAAATCAGTCATTCCTTGAACTTCTGAGTATTTTTCGTAATGTCCTGTATAATCCTTGTTAAATATATTAAGCCAGAATTTATCAATAATATTCTGACACAAATCTATGGCAGTAATAGTAGCGTTGTTTTCTCTTCTAAAATTAGAATCACCAAGACAAATACTATCACTATCACTTATATTCAACAGATTGGCTTTAATCAAATAATCAGACATTCCGCTAATTGGACTCAGTCGATAATAAACCCAAACACCATTCTCTTGAAAATCTCCAGTAGTGCTGCGTTGCATTTTTATAATGTACACTACATATGGAAATGATAAAGAAAACCGATATGGAGGTTTATTCTTAAATATAAATTTTTCAATACCATACGTATCATATTTACCAGTCTTCTTCATCCTTTCAACAGTAGCTTCCATTTCCATATTTACAGTTATGGTTCTGACCCTTGGTTGATCTTCTAATACAAGAATCTTAGACTTTCTACAATCTTTTGAGTATCGTGTGTTTACTGGAAGAATTACAGAATCTCCCACTTCTGGAGTCAGAGTATTAGCAAACTCCTTTAATGTCATTCGCCTTTTTCTAATAAGAGGCGTGAATCTTTTACTATCGTAAAAATGTTCTTTAGATTCAACTATCACTGCCTCATGTGAATTAATTACAATTTCTTGCATTGATTTCATCTCCTTTCGGTAATATCTCTATAATTAATTATTCTCCTTTTAAAAACTTTAACTTTTCACCAAAGAATTTAATAACTTTTTTGGACTCATTTACATCCGGACAAGTCCACACCTTTAGTCGTTTAAGTGGAGCTTTGTCATTTACTCTAGTCCAATGACCTACAATATATATATGAGGCATTTCTCTTTCAAGTGAAATAAATACTTTCTCTTTTGAATCCAATGGGACTCTTAGGGAAATAAATACATTTGAGCCAGATGGTCCATCATAAGCATCTATTTCTTCCTGATTGGTTCCCAATTCTTCAGCCATGATTCTGTCACTGATGATTCTAACTTGTTCGTCAAAATCATCAGATTCAATTTCACTTAACAGTGTGTCCAAGATTGACATCTTCGTAATTCTCCTTAATAAATTTTCTTGTGTCCACTAAAACCAT
>DXJL01000070.1 GCA_019057635.1 Candidatus Heimdallarchaeota archaeon | reverse complement strand
CGTTAAGTACCCTTAGCTTGGTTGAATAGTTCAGGTTTTACGAACCAAATATTTTCACTTGTTTTTCAACTAGCAGTTTGACCAAGCCTAAAATAATAAATCATCAAAATACATCAAAATGATAATTCTTCTGAATCTCGAACCGAATAAAACAAATAATCGTCCAAATAAAGAAGATAAATAGAGATGATTATATTGACTAAACCCCAAGTATTACTAGCCTATGTGTCTCATTTTGGTTCTACTAGTGAGATTGCTCACGAAATCGCTGATGTACTTCGACGCGAGGAAATAAATGTTGATGTCATCGACTTGAAAACACATGCAGAAACTCAAACTCCTTCTTTAACGAACTACACTGGAGTGATTATAGGATCAGGAATTAGAATGGCAAGCTGGGCCAAAGAAGTGCTAGATTTTGTGCAATCTAATAGAAAAATACTAAAAAGTAAACCTCTAGGGGTTTTCGTAAGTTCTGGTGAAGCTTCTAATCCTGACACCTATGAGAAGGCTAAAGAAAAATATCTGTACAAGATATTGGACGAATTCCAATTGATGGGGCCAGAAGTAATCTATGAGGCATTTGGAGGTATCTTTGACTTCTCTTCCTCCAGTAACTATTCCTTTCTGGAAAAGAAAATTCTCCAGAGAATTGCTGAATCATCATCTAGTGGATTTGTTGTTAACGATGGTAAACTTAATGATTTTAGAAATTGGCAACTAATTCGTGAATGGAGCACTACTTTCGCTGATATACTTAATACGTCTGAAATTAGTGAGAAACAACAACCACAAACAGTAACACGTGTCTAGTAAATATGAAAAAAAGAACATCCCCACAGAAATAACTATTCTTATAGTTAAGAAGAGCTTACATCTTTATTAAAGAATGATTCTCAACTAGGGAACTTTTATTCGAAATTACGACTTCCTCCATCACATCACCATTCTGGAGCTTATCGATGATATCGATGCCTTGAGTAATCTTACCAAATAATGTGTGAACACCATCTAGATGAGGTTGTGGAGCTCTTACTAGAAAAAATTGAGATCCGCCAGTATTCAGTCCTGCATGAGCCATAGATAAGGATCCGCGAGCGTGTTTATGTTTTCTTTTGTTTTTATCGGTTTCACAAGGTATTTTATATCCAGGTCCACCTGTTCCTGTTCCCTGAGGGCAGCCTCCCTGTGAAACAAAACCAGGAATATTTCGATGGAATGCTAATCCATTATAGAATCCATCTTCGGCCAGTGAGACGAAGTTTTTTACTGTATTTGTCACTTCATCAAAAAAATCGATTTTAATTTCTCCGTACTTGGTTTTTATTGTAGCATTAGTCATTTCAGTCACATACTCATATCATTTATTCTGTTTGGCTTTAACTATGTGTATTATGCTGTGAATTAAGTATTTGTGCTTGCCTAATCTGTAATATTAATGAAGTGTCAATATTACAATCTCTATTGATTTCTTTCATTCTTTACGATTTATTGAAGGGATTGCTCATTGAACTGGAATGTTAGACTAGCTTACATTCAAACTGTCGCAGCTGCAATTGGATTTGGGATTGTACAAACAGCTTTTGCTGTTTATGTAACGGACGGTTTGGGTCAACCTAATGTAGTACTTGGTAATCTTTTCACAGTGAGCGGATTGGCTTCAACGATCTTTGTATTTCCCAGTGGCTGGATCGCAGACCGATATCGCAGGGATACTTTAGTTCGATTTTCAGTAATCTTTGGACTATTAGCGCAAATTATTCTGTTCTACGCGATTAATCTTCCTCCTTCAGATTCTGTTTTAAATTTATTTTTCATATCTCAAGCGTTTGGAGGATTAGGATGGGGACTATCTGGACCAGCAGCACAGGCACTATTAGCTGACAGTATAGAATCTGGGAATAGGAGTAAAGTCTTTGCCACCATGCACTTCACAAATTTAATTGCAGCTGCAATAGGTCCTTTTCTAGCAGCTGGACTTTCGCTATTATATGGGGATAGTTGGGAGGTGGAGCTGCTTCGTCCTATCCTCTTTGTAGGAATTGCGGCTGCAGCTGTATCATATCTCGCTGTATTGTTTGTTTCAGATGATAAGGCACTTGTTTCCATCAAAAAGAAAAAAATCGATTCTTCTCTGATAAAAGCGAGTAAGGAAGATGTATTAAGTACTACAGAGGATTATTACTCAATCCTTAATAAAAAAATTCGCAAACCCCAGTATGATTGGATAATCCCAACAACGATAGTTATTTCCGGTATCATTATAGGTTTCGGAGCAGGGGCAACTGTTGCATTCTTTCCTGTGCTTTTTGCAATAGAGTACGGAATACGACCAACGACCACATACATTGTTTTCGGGATTACCAATGTGGTATCTGGGTTTATGGGATTGGTTGCCCAAAGAATGATCTCCATTTTTGGAAGAATAATTTCAATGTTTTTGGTTCAAGGTCTTGCTATTGTGTGTTTATTAGGTTTAGTCGTTAATCTTCTGCTTTATCAAAATTTTATCATATCGTTTGAATTTTCAGTTGGGTTATTAATTGTCTTTTATATTTCCCGAAATGCCCTGATGAACGCTAGTGGTCCTATCTCTCGTTCCATTGTAATGGATGTTGTTCCAGTTTCAAACCGAGCTAAATGGAATTCCCTTGAAACCTTAGCATGGGGAATGTTCTGGTCTGTATCTGCAAGCTTTGGAGGATTAATAGTTGATTCTTATGGGTTTATCTATGTTTTCCTGTTTACTGCAACCCTTTACACGATTGCTACATTGATACTCTTATCAATCCGTCATCGAGTACCAAAAGAATCAGTTCTTACGCATGAATATCAAATTGGGAAGCTTAAGACTCGAAATAGAGTTGTTCTCCCTTCAATAACGATGACTGATGACCTGAAAATAGCAGATTTTTCAGGTCAATTAACCCAATCAGGAATTTCCTATTATTCTAAAACTGCTGAAGGAGGAGCAGGTTTGGTTTATCTTGAACCTGCTTTCATCACTAATTCAGGAAGAAACCACAGCAACCAAGTAGGGATTCATGAAGAATATGTCATTCCGAGAATGAACAAGGTTGTAGAACAGATTCACGAGAAAGAAGCTTTAGCTGGAATTAGAATTCGACATGCCGGGGGCGCAGCCCCAAGTTTCCTAACAAGTGAGGACCCCCGAACACCTTGGAAAGTACATGTTATTGACTCTGAAACTCCACGAGCACTTACAAAAAAGGAAATACAAAATGTAATTGAAGATTACAGACTCGCAGCAATACGTGCATCCTTAATAGGGTTCGATATTCTAGAAATATCTGCTTGTATTCACCCAGCACATCATTCAAGCTTAATTGGCCAGTTTCTTTCTCCACACATAAACCAACGACCTGATGAATATGGTGGTTCATTTAATAATAGATTAAGATTCCCTTTGGAGGTTATAAAAGCTATTAAAGAGCATTTGTCCGAAGAGATTATGTTTTCATTTCACTTTACTATGCCTTTTTCAGGAATGAGTAACTCCGAGTTATTAACTGCCATTTCTTCATTTAAAGATTGTGGAATTGACCTCTTAAGCGTAGGATTTCCTGAAAGCAGGAAACCTGATGATGAAATGATCCAACTCATCGAACAAGTAAAGCAGACTGTACCTGACTTACCTTTGATTTTGCATGGAGATTTTGATGTTAAGAGTGCTGAATCTACTTTGAAAAAGGGCCAAGTAGACTTCATAGGATTTGAAAAATTGATACAAGAAGATTACTCCTTTCCCCAAACGCTTCGCTAATTAGTTCCTAATTTTATTACCGACTCAAATGTAAGTAGTGAACCTCTTCCTCGAACGGATTATTCATCCTAATGATCAGATTCGGATTCTGATGCTCAGACATATACCTTCAGAACACAAGAGGTTCAAAGAATTTATTGAACCTAGAATTATAACTCTTGTCGATACCACAGAAACTTACCCGATTTCATGTTCAATAGGTCTCATAATGAACTAAACTATCCAAAGACTTTCGCGAGGAAGTCCTTGAGTGATCAGGATAACCCACCGCAACCAATGCTAATACTCGTAATTTTTCAGGAATATTTAGCATTTGTTTAATCTCATTTTCAATTAGAGATTTATTAATAACTCCAGCCCAGCAGGTACCCAACCCCAGAGAATGGGCCATAATCATGAATTGCATCGTGGCAAGAGCGGTATCTGATTGATGGTAATCAGCATGTATCCTCGGATCCGTGAGTGGAACAAAGACAACTGGACTTTCAGTAATAAATTTTGCATAAGGGTGAACGGCAGCCATCTTTTTCCGAAATTCAGTATCGGTTACAATCATAAACTCCCAAGGTTGTTTGTTTGACGCTGAAGGCGCCCATTGAGCCGCCTCAAGACATTTCTGAATTTTTTCTTCTTCTACAGGAGTAGATTTGTATTTTCTTATACTTCTACGACTTTTTAGTAGTTCTAATGTATCCATTTTTATTCCTCTTGTATTTCTACAATTTTCTATATTATATTCCAGTCCTGCAATTCTCGCAGTGAAACATTTGCTCCACAGAGAATTATTCCTATTTTCTCGTATTGGGACAAATCGAACTTTTGATCAAGTAATGCTGCCACAATACATGAGGTAGCTGGTTCCACCAATATTTTTTCTTCATCCAGTAAAAATCTGAGTGCATTTAATGCTGACTGATCAGTTACTGTTTGCATATCATTGACACTGACTTTGATTCGAGCTAGGGTATCCTCTGTGGTTTGTTGGGCACCCAAGGTTTTTGCTATACTGGTTATCGCGGATAAACGCTCAATTTTTCCTGATTTGAAACTTAGAGTGACAGCATGAGCACCAATTGTTTCTATACCATAAATATGGACTTCAGGTTTCATTTGTTTCGCAACCATTCCAACTCCACTAATTAAACCACCTCCCCCGACTGAAACAAAAATGGCATCGAGATCTGATTGTTCATTCAACATTTCAATTGCAGTAGTCCCCTGTCCACGAACCACAGCTAGATCATCAAATGCATGAACATACGGTAATTTCATCTCTTTCGAATATTCCTGCGCTTTTACATCAGCTTCATCCCAAGACGAACCGTGTAGTACTGGTGTACCCCCCCAGAATCTTATAGATTCAATTTTTTCTTTTGTCGTATTTGAAGGAAGATAAACGATTGCGGGGATTTTAAGTTCATTACAAATATAAGACACAGCTAGTCCGTGATTACCACCGCTTGCTGTTACAACACCTTCGCAATGTTCTAGTGATAGGACTTTTGAACAGGCTCCTCTCACTTTGAAGGATCGTGTTGGTTGGAGATATTCTAATTTATAATACACTTTTTTATTGAGTAGTGCCTCTAAGGCATAACCTCTAATAATTGGGGTTCGTAACACGTATGGACGAATCTTAGAAAGAGTTGTTTGCACTTCTTGGAGGGTTAATCCATTATAGAGGTTTGTTACCATGATCAAACCAGTTTTGAGTAGTATCTTTGAGCTAATAGTGCAGCACCAAAAGCTCCATTCATCTGAGGTTCAGCTGGTATTTTGAGTTTAACCTCTAATTCTCTTTCGAGCATAGTTTGTACTGCAGGATTTAATGCAACCCCACCAGTCAAAGATATTTCAGGTTGAATTCCCACTCGAGCAGTCAGAGCGATAATTTTATTTACAATAGACTCGTGAATTCCAGCAACAATATCATTACGATTTGCCCCTTGGTTTATTCGTGAAATAACCTCTGATTCGGCGAATACAGTACATGTGCTTGAAATCTTGCTTGGAGAGGTGGATCTGAGTCCTAAGGATCCAAATTCCTCAATTGAAACTTCCAGCGCATTAGCCATGACTTCTAAAAATCTTCCTGATCCAGCAGAGCATTTATCATTCATCTCAAAATCCTGAACCTGACCTTGTTCATTAACTCGAATCACTTTTGAGTCCTGACCCCCGATATCTATAATCGTTTGAATAGAAGGATCTGAATGATGAGCCCCCACTGCATGACATGTTATCTCAGTAATAGTTTTATCCGCATTCTCAACTAATTTGCGGCCATACCCCGTAGATACTATATAATCGATTTTTTGTCCAGTGTGAAATGATTGAGCGCTCGTTATTAGTCCACTTGCGATATTACCTGGAGCGTATCCCACTTTCTTTAATTGAGAGAAGGATTTCTTATTAGAATTTTCGTTGGTATCTAGGACAATAATTTTTGCCGTAATTGAACCAATATCTATACCAGCCACTAGTGCCATGAGAAATATCTTTCCTGGAGGAATCGTGTGGGATTTTTTTATTTGATTCGGTCTAAACTTTGTTAACAATATATGCAGAGCTCGTTAGAGCGGATGTGTTTCGAACAATACCACTTCTGACAGTTATTACACTGTCTAAACACTGTATAATAATCTGCTTGATTATTTGATTGATCAAGAGCTTGCCGTAATGAGTTGATCATTTTATCTCGTTCTCCATTGGACACAATTAATTCATCTAATTCATTGAGAAAGGAAAAAGATTCAAGGGATGCGATTTGCTGATCTGAATCAGAAATGTTCTGTAATTTGGAGAAGAGCGTATCAATTATAGACATTTTTTCCTGATCTAATTGTTCCCAGCCCTCTGGAAATGATTCTATAATCTTTAAAACTTGGGCAAAATAGACAATTTTGCTCCACCCGATAGTATCATCATATTTATATAGGAACTGTTTACATAAGGCATGATTACACTTAAAAACGAGAGATATTTTGTCTATGGCCTTGTTATATTTTATACTACTTGGAGTAGGGAGTATTTTTAACAATATTCGATAAGAGTTCAATAGATCCGAGAATAATTTTTTTGCTGAAGTAGCAATTGCTGTGCGCTGGTCTGTAAATTTTTCAATTTGTTTGTCAAGTCTTCCCTTCAACTCTTGAACAAAGGTAATATTCTCTTGATTTTCTGTCACTTGTTCTTGCAGCATAGAAATTGTCATAACTGATCTTTCTATTTGACTAGCTAATATACGCAAATCTGCTGAGAGAAGAAACAATGAATCAGTATCCGATAATGATTGTAAAACGTGGAACTCCGATAAGGCTTCAGAAATTACTTCTGTATTAACAATTGGTTGAACAACAGGTAATTGTGTAAGAAAAGGATCTAATGGCAAGAATAAATCGTTTACTTGTTGTTGGATATTTTGTATAACGTTAATCTCGTCCTCGGTTCGAATTTTCTGAGGTTGAACTAACAAAATTTCTTTCCCTGAATGTTTTTCTCGACCAATCTTCCCTAAAAAGGCCCCATTAGTGATCAAATATTCAAGGGCCATATGGAGAACTTCAGAGGGCAATTTCATCCGTTTTCGTAGGTAGCCTAGAGAAATCTCATTTGCCCCAAAATTTCGAGCCACACTCATAATTTCATTTACTAATGAATCAAGAGTTTCAGTGTCAAATATATTGAGACTTTGCATTTCTTCTTCTGTTATTTCTCCTGAATTCTCTTCCCGTAATTCCGATAAAATTTTATCGCGTTCTGGATTTTCAGTTTCTGGAACGTGTGCACTATATAAAATGGGATCTGTTATATTCTCATAGATCATCTTTAATCCTTCATCAATCCCAACTGTTTCTTCTGATGTCCTCTGAGTTACAGCAAATACCAGATCCTTACTCGGATTAAATACCACATCTAGTTGTAAATCTTCATTACCATAGACAATACACGTAGATACTCCACCCGCCGCTACTTCCATATCTATGCGCTCAACAAGAGTAAGTAAGGAAGATATCGAAATGGCGAAAAGATATTCATCAACTTGTTGAGTTTCCGACAGAACCCATATTGGATACCCTTCCGATGCAATCATTCCTGCTGTTTCATATTTTGTTTTATATCCAAGATCAAGGATATGTTTCATCATTATCTGCATGAAATCGTTAGTATCTAGATTTATATCATGGATCAGTGTCAGATATATTTTTGGAAAAGGAGTGAGCAGTTTGATAGATAATGCTCGTGACCGTCCAGATATTGTTAGTGTCTTCCAACTAGAAAGCTGAAGTTCATTTGTTAGAATTTGTGCTAAGATAGACCACGCTTTATCAAAAATTGCAATATACTTTTTATCGATTCTTGCTTTGTTGAAGAGGAATTTTGATTTGTCATCTTCTATAGAAAGTAAAAACGCTGAGTCAATAGGCTGATCTGCAACTTCAACCATGGTATGTTCCAGGGCATTTTCCAAGAGATGAAACCATTCCATGTGACTATTCAAAACTTCCACCGAATTTACATGTGTATTTTTAGGGCATTGGCAAGTTTTTCCGCCAAGAGGTTGGCACTTCCACTAGGTTCAGTAATTACAAGAGTGATTACCTTTTCAGCCATTGAAATCGCAATATCTCGAGATTCTCCTTGGACATGTATTAATCGGACAGTTTCCTGACTTAAAGTAGACAATGTACGATCACCTAAGGATGTACTTGCTCCAACTAGAGCGGCATACCGATTAGTAATACTAATATCAGTAATCTCTTCAATACCCGAATCTTCCCGAGAAAGAAGAACTATAGGTAATCCTTCAGGAGTCGTTAGAGAAATCATTAGAACTTGTGAATTCTGATCGAAAACTTCATTCAAAAGCGGACGGAAACCTTCAGTTGATTCGTTCAAAACAATACCTCAAACATCTCTTCGAGAAGGTAAATACACATGACTGAATTTGTCGGACAAAAAAAAATAATTAAACTTTTTGAGTCACGACAGGATGAGTCACACATCCCCTATCCGGCTGATCAGAACAAACAGAGTTTGAACTGACCGAAGGGACTACTTGTTTATCAGCAGATAAACGCTGAAAAATATTAATGGCTGCGTTATGATCGGCGTTAAGACGAAGACCACAGGAACGACAATGGTACAATCCTCGTGATCTACGATTTCTTTTATCAATTATTCCACAGCCACTACATTGTTGAGAAGTATATGCTTCTGAAACACGAATAACGGTAATACCCCCTAATTTAGCTTTATATTCAAGCATATGGAGCAATTTATGAAATGGTATTTGGACAAATGATTGGTTACTCCGCTTTCCCAAATTACAATGCTGTTTCCAAAGAGTATTGTAACCAATTACAAGGGTGTTAATATTGTGCTGCAAACAGTGATTAATAATCATTCGAGAGGTTTGATGGAAATAATCATTGATCTTATTCGCGCGGACACGATGCATCCGTTTCATTCGACATGTGGTGGTTTTCTGGTTGTGTTTTTTTGCGAGTGCTTTATAATATGCTAATTGCTTATTGTACCATTGATTGATGGTTTTTACTACCCCGCCTTTGACGAGTAAGCCGTCTGACGTAGCTACGAGGTTAGTAATTCCAAGATCTATACCAATAGCCCTGGAAGAATTTTCAAATGGGGGGAATGGCTGGGCTTGTGTTTCATACAGAAGCTCAACCACAAATCGATCATAAAACGGCACTAATCTAGCGCCTGCGCAGGTTTCTCTCGAAACAGGTAGATTTCCAACTGGAAACGTAGGAAAGCCACGAGCCATTAAATTTCGTGCAAATAATATTTCTGTTCCTCGGATTCGGACGCGGGGTCTTGAAAAGCTAAGCATATGAAGACCATTTTTTGCTTTATAGCCTGGAAGACGAGGGCGTCCAAGAAATTTGCTGGATTCTTTTTTCCAGACTTTAAGCGCATTAAAGTAGCTTCTCCAGGTTTGCTCAACCTGACGGAGGACTTGTTGAGGGAGATAGCTATCTGAAATTTCCTTTAACGCCAGATACACTGGTTCATGCTTTAATTGATGATAAAGAGCGGTATACTGTAACCAGTTCCCTGTTTCAAAGAATTCTTGTCGTACCTGGTATGTAGCTCTATTATACAAGTTTTTCGCTCGTGTACACAGATCCACAAAGATGGGCCGCGATTTCATTTGGATTCTTATTGTCAGCTGAGGTTTTGTCTGTTTTTTGGCTCGCATTCCCATTTTATGCTAGGTTTTT
>DXJL01000069.1 GCA_019057635.1 Candidatus Heimdallarchaeota archaeon | reverse complement strand
GGTGTGTTACCAATCGTCACATTGACAGGGCAAGAGTACCATATACCATAATCTGTACCATCGCTAGGTCGTACCTTAACATGCCAAATATCATTTTTTGAAGTGTCAGAGTGATCAACTGTGTAGGAACCATTAAGCAAGCCTTGTATTACACTATTTTTGTACCAAATGATGATAGAATCATTTTCAGAATCGAGATCAGCATCAATATAGGTATAATCTAATGTAAGACTATCTTGAGAAGCAGCTGGAAAAGGGGTTACTCCAATTCCTGTTATTGAAGGAATAGAATTAATTATCGTCACATTAACAGGTAAATCTACCCAAGAATCATAGTTCATCCCATCTGATACCCTGAGTTTACAATGCCAAATTTCATCTTTTGAGATATTACCATTTGATACCGTTAATGAGTTATTCAGGATTCCTTGTAACACACCGTCTTTATACCAATGGATTTGACGAGAACTATTATCTTGTTCATCACCATCCAAATCAAAATAGTCATAGGATAATACTAAATTATCAGAAGTGTACGGAAAACTCGGAGAAATTGTTAAATTACCAGAAATCGGTACAGAATTTTGAATTAAAACTGATGCAGAGGTTTTTATATCACCATAGGATGTACCATCAGATGGTTGAACAGTAAAATACCAAGATTCTCCTCTTTTTGTTTCTGTTGATGGAACGATGGTCTGATTATCAAATGTATCGTTGTGAACACCATTCTTATACCAATAAATAATAGAATTGCTTTCAGAATCAGAATCAGCATCTAAAAAAGTATAGGATGCATTTAAATTATTATTCGTCTTTGGAGAGGCTGGTATAATTGCTAAGCTTGATGCTACTGGTTTTGTATTATTAATAATGACACTTAATGATGTTACCCAACTTGAATAGTTTTCTCCATCATGTACTCTTATCTGAAAGTACCATTCTTCCCCCTTTATAGTATTTTCAGCAAGAACGGTTAGAAAATTATTCAAGCTAGGAACTATTTGAGTATTATTGTACCACTGAATTTCTCGGAATGTAATATTTTCATCATCTACATCATAATCATTGAAAGTGTAACTTGCAATCAAGTCTGAATTCGTAACAGGATCCGTAGGAGTTACCTGATAATCTGAAACAGTCGGTGGAGTATTAAGTACAGTAATAGGTGTACTCCACGATAGATCACCAGATAGTGTTCCATCACTGGGCCTTATGGAAACATTCCATATATCATTTTTTGCTAAAGCAGAGCTTGGGATATTCATTGAATTGTTATAAACTCCTTCCAACAATCCATTTCTATACCATCGTATTTCTGTTCCTGATTCTGAATCATTGTTTGGATCAGTATAATTGTAACTTAAATTTAACGTATCATTGCTTAGTAAAGGATCAGGAGAAATGGTGATATTTGTAACAGAAGGTGGTAGATTGCTCATCCAAGTATGAAGTAAAACTACATCAATATTGAAAGAATCTTGGTTGGAATCATCAGATTCAGTTATCCCTTTAAACCGGATAGTAAACGCATTACTAGTTAAATAACTTGAAACACTTACATTATTCCATTGATTCGCCACTAAAAGATCAATAATTGTCGCCCAAGAAGCACCAGTCCATACATCGACACGTAAGTCTTCAGAAGAACCAAGCGTTCCTGTATAAATTGCAAGTTCTTCGTTTTCTTTTGTATAATTTGCTGATGTCCACTGTTCTTCTAAATCAAGAGCATAATTATTGACATTATACGAAATACGAAGGAGTGCAGCATCACAAATTTGCCCACCATACTTATTTCCGAGAGCATCGTATACTTCAAGGTAGATTTTAGCATTATTAATTTTGCTCCAAGTATTCAGGTCTGAAGTGACATCTACTTCTACCCAGGTGAGGCTTCCAACATTCTTAAAACTGATTTCCTGATTCCATGTACTACCATCCCATAAATAAACATTGAAATAAAATTGACTTGGTTGTGTAGTTCCAGCTGTTCCGTAAACACGTAATTTTACTGAATTAATCGTATCAGTGATTGATGAATCCTCAAAAGTGAAATCACCAGTTAAATCAGCATGAGATGATCCTTCAGCATTCTGAATCCCGTAAACGTGATTTCCATCATCAGCTTCACCTAAATAGGGAGAAGAACCGTTTTTAGCCCAATTATCTTGATCAGCTGTCCAACTATCTACCTTCAAATCAATCTGTTCTTGTTGTGGTGAATTTGCTTCTGTTAATACATCAAAACTACTATCTGGGCCTGCTTGTTGATTATTAAAATTTGTATGTGTTCCTTTATCAGAAGAACTATCTACATCAGAAATATTGTTATCAACTGCATCTTCTGTTGATTCAGATTGAATCTTAGCATTTATTGGATTAAAACTAGTAGTACAATCAAAACAAGAGCTAGCATCATTATTCTGTTCAGAAGAGGCTGTTATCGTATTTTCTTGATTTTCACTGGTTTTTTCTACAATATTTTCTGGAGCTCCTAATAGAGGTGGAATGATGGTTGTTTGTGCCAACTGGTGGTTATGTTTTGGAAATATAATAGTGGAAGAACAGATATTTAGAAAAATGAGAGCAATTAAAAAGCCAGAAATGTAGTTATACTTTATTTTCAATTAGCAGTATCTCCCAGAACTCTCATGAGATATTTTTAGATAGGCTAGCTTAAGTAAATCGATTTATGCAATTACTATTCAGATAGAATGTATATAAGATTTATTAAATAACGAAAATATCCTCGTATTATATTTTGCGGAATTTTGTCGAAAACAAACAGAGTTATTCTTAAGAGTTCTCAAGATTACCCAACAATTCTTCTCTTGGGAAATTAGTTTCAGAATCAGTACGAAATTTCAAGTAAAATTGAAATGCAATATGGAAATCAACTATAAGATTATTTCCAGCAAAATTTTCTCATTAAAAGCCAATTTCCAGTATTATGTGATTGTATGCTACCGATGGAAAACAAATTTGTCACCTTTTAACCTTAATCCCTAAATTCCTTCTTTGTGTACTTGTATATTATCTACCGTGAGACAAACTCAGGACAAGCAATTTCTCCTTTTAACATAATTGCGAAATTATTATGAAGTATTAGTAATCGACATAATCCTTTCTCCTGTCCAGCCATATCTCCACTTATGTGAATTGGAGCATTTTCAGTTAAGTAAGCACATTCTCCACAGGTTTTACCTTTGTATGAAAATACTTTATCATCCATCTATTCAATCTCCTGTTTAAAATGAGCTGGGGATTATTGGATTTCTTAAGTCTTTCTGGGTGAGTGAAGATAACACTTAAACTCTAGCCACCTAGGATTGGGAATGTAATATTAATTTGCTAAGAGTTTAAAAAACTCAAATTAGAAGTGAGAGAATAATTAATGGCTGGAATACAACTTAATCTTAAATTACTAGAGGATTTATGTAATGCCTTTGGACCTAGTGGTCATGAACAAGAAGTTCAGCAAATTGTACGCGACTATGGTCAGAATTATGCAACAGATATTGAGTTTGATCGTATGGGTAGTGTAATATTTAAAAAAGTAGGTAAAGAAGAAGGTCCCAAAATCATGCTAGCGGGACATGTTGATGAGGTAGGATTTGTCATCACAGGGATCGAAAAAAACGGTTTCTTGACTTTTTATCAGTTAGGAGGATGGCCAGACCAAAGTCTTCTTGCCCAAGAGGTACTAATAAGGCCTTTCAAGGGTGGGGATAAAATCATTGGCATTATTGCAGCAAAACCACCCCATGTCCTCTCTCCTAAAGAAAGAACTCAGGTTGTAACGAAGGACAAAATGCATATTGATATTGGATGCTCTTCCGAGAAAGAAGTCAAGGAATTAGGAATTAGAATCGGTGATCCAGCGGTCCCGTACGCATTTTTCCGAACAATGGAGAGAAAGAAAAAAGTAAAGAAAGAGGATTCAGATAAGAGAGAATCTGAAAAAACACGCCCTACAACTCTAGCCGCAGCGAAAGCATTCGATGATAGAATTGGTGTGTTTATTATTCTTGAAGTCCTTCGTAGACTATCTGAGGAAAAGATAGACCATCCTAATACCGTTTATTGTGCGTCAACAACTCAAGAGGAAGTTGGATTACGAGGAGCACGTACAGCTGCACAAACAATAATGCCAGATATTGGATTTGCCATTGACGTTGATATTTCAGGTGATGTTCCAGGGACAAAAGGAATTGTCCAAAAAATGGGTAAAGGAGTTTCTATATCGGCAGGTGATGGATCTATGATCCCGAATCCTAGATTAAGAAAATTTGCTATTGAAATTGCTGAAGAAAAGAATATTTCTTTTCAACCAGCCTTCCTTCGTGTGGGAGGTACCGATGCTGGTGTGATTCATATCACCGGTATGGGTGCACCCTCTCTTTTTTGTGGGATACCAACAAGGCATATTCATTCACATCATGGAATTTTAGATCTTGAAGATGTCGAGGCGAATATCCAATTAATGGTCGAAATGATCAAAAAACTCGATTGGCCAACGGTGGTGAGTTTCACAAAATTATAACTTTTTTCTTCGTGAAATTCTCCCTATTCTCCTCTTTTTCCACTAAATCCACTTATCAATATTTTACCAATATTCACCTTTTTTATTGCTTTTTCTTTTAATTGTTTTTCTTTTACATTCTGTCGTAATGCACTATCGTCCTCTAATTGGTCAATCATTACTATTAGTGCATGTTTTTTTTCAGCACTATCTGTAAGAAATTCGACTTCTCCAGAGAATTGTACTGTTGAATAATGATGATTGCATTCACCAGGTACATATCCATGATCTACAAGTGCTTGTCCCCAAATTTGCTTGTTGGCAGTTAAATAGGCTATTTTTTTCCCCTCTGACGCACAATGAAAGTATATTACATTGTTTTCAATATCATAACCATGACTTAGTGTCACTAGATAAGGATTAGAGTCATTGCACATGGCAAGAGTGATATACTTAACAGACTTCAAAATCCTCTTAATTTCATCTTCATCAGTGATAGCTTTCTCTTTTCGTCGAATGCTTCTCATGATAACCACAAAAAATAAGTGATATATTCAAATCAGATCTCAATAACAATCATTTATGTTTTTATCGTCTCTAGGAGAAAAAACCTATGTCACAACCACCATTAATTGATCTAAGATCAGATACAGTAACAAAACCCACTCCAGATATGTGGGACGCATTGAAAAACTTGGAAGATTCACATTTGGGGGATGATGTATATGGAGAAGATCCAACGGTCAATGAATTAGAAGCAAAAGCTGCGAAATTAATGAATAAAGAGGCAACACTGCTTGTAACATCTGGATCACAAGGTAATCTTGTTTCCTTGTTGAGTCAGACTCAACCCGGTGAAGAGATATTAATAGAAGCAAAAAGCCACATATGTTTATACGAAGTTGGTAGTGCGGCTCGAATAGGTGGTTTGACAACTAAAACTTTCAAATCCTCACGTGGTGTGCCTAGCATCCAAGAACTTGAGATGATGATTCGACCAAGAGATGATCTACATCAACCCTGGACAACATTACTCGCAGTAGAAAATACTCACAATACCCATGGAGGCATTGTAATAAGACCTCAAGACTTAGAGAAATTATCCAAATTCACCCAAGATCATAATATGAAATTTCATCTAGATGGAGCTCGAATTTTTAATGCTGCTGTGGCATTAGATTCTCCATTACATAAGTTTACAGATCATGTCGATACTGTGATGTTCTGTCTCTCTAAGGGAATGGCCTGTCCTGTCGGTTCTATGATTGCGGGATCGCAAGAAGTTATTGATCGTGCTCGAAAATTCCGTAAAATGCTAGGTGGAGGAATGAGACAAGCAGGAGTTTTGGCAATAATGGGGCTTATCGCCCTCGAGCATAATTGGAGAAAGCAGTTAAAACAAGATCATGTTCATGCAAAGATGTTAGCAAAAGCCTTACAAGCAGAGAATGAGCTGATTTCTGTTACAATGCCAGAAACAAACATAATCAACTTTTCTTTTCCTGAGGCAGCTCCTACATTAGAGATTCATAACTCACTTATCAAACAAGGTGTTTTAGGCTTGCATAAGGGTTATTATCAACGACTTGTGACTCACGTTGGTCTTTCCCGTCAAGATATCGAGCAGGCCATTACTGTTTTGAATACTACGTTTAAAAAATTTCTTACCTGATGATTTCCTCTCCTCTAGGCAAATTAGAATTTGTTATCATTGATCTTAGTGGTTTACTATGTGCAGAAAGAGGAAAACTTTTAAAAACAAAGAATTGAAAGCTTAAGTGACAAATGGCCAGGAAGCTTTTGTCGATATCTGATGTGATATAATGAAACAATTGACGGCGCATATTTGGCGCACCAATGGTATTCTTATTGTCACACAACGCTATTTTATGTGAACCAATAATTCCTTACAATTCCTGGGTGTATAGGAAAACAAACGGAGGTTTTTAAGAAAAATGTTTTGTAACGAATGTGGAACTGTATTATCCCCACCCAAAGATGCTGAAAGCCCAGGTGTTTGTGTTAACTGTAAAAAACGTGAACTTGTGGCTTCAGAAGAACAATTAGTGGCAAATAACGCCAGTGAGGTACGAGCATGAGAAAGGATCCGAGGTATTGTTCAGTTTGTAATAAACTCCTCTTACGACAGGATTTATTCGGATATGTGCTATTGACATCCTGTGACAGGTGTACAGAAATTATTCATGAGATCTGTTACCTAGAACATCACAGAAATGCACATAACTTGATCGCAGTTGTGATCGAAGAAGAAATCGAAGCTGAGTATTACAACCTCTGATTGTGCCTTGGATCATTTCTAGTGTTGAAAAACGAGTCAGGGCATCCAATCCAGAAGTTGCGGATATCCAACCTCAGCAAATTCCTTTTTTATCAATGCTATTTTCTCAAAGATAGCTTTCTTCAAACCATCAATTTGAAGGTCGGTGACAATCTTGTCGAGCTTTGGTTGAATATTTTTAAGTCCTGCCGTTAATCGTGAGTATTCCATTGGTTGTTGAATTTCTGTGAGTATTTCATTAGTGTAAATTGGAATATCTGCGTTCAAGCCTCCTGAAAGTACTTTCAAACCTTGAGTCTCGGAAAGAGAGTCAGGATCCATACACAATTTCACTAATTGGGTAAATGCCTCTCTATATGGATGGAATATATTCCGTGCGACAACGCCTCTAAGATACATCTGTTTTGTCTGTTTTGCTTGAAATAATGCAAATGGAATAGTGGTCATCAATTCAGTCATAAGCAGATCTTTTGAACTCACGAGTGATTCTGCAGTCTGTGCTTTGTCATACATGTCCATCGGGAGAACAACTCCACTGATTTCACGATAATCTGTGATAATTTCTCCTGGACTTAACCGAAATTGGATATAATAAACGCCTACACCACTCAGGAAAATAAACGGCTCTCCTTTGGTTTCTTCAAAACCTGTAACAGCAAAGTCGGGAAGAAAAATTACATTGTCATGGATAATCTCGTATACCGGCTGATTTAGATAAAAACCGTTGAAGGGACCTGTCCCAAGGAGTTTACCCCAGGAAGGAATTAATAATATTTGTTTAAGGTGCTCAATTCCTCCATCGCCGGCTTCGACATCAGAAGGAATTTGTCCCGCATCTTCATATATTTCGAGTCTTGCTTGTAGGTACGCATCTGTTTCTTCTTGTTCCTGCTCCTTCTTACTTTGAGCCTTTTTACGACTCATTTTATCTAGTTCCCCCATTCGTTTGTCAATTTTGGCTTTAATATCGACAAGAAATTGTTCTCTTAACGCATTATAGCCATTATCATGTAGATAGTTTTTATATTCATTAAGAGAAATTCCAGATGCAGGGTCAAAATTTCCTAACCTCTCAAAATATGTTTTAATTGTTTTTAAGATCTTTTTTTCTAGAATGATTTTCTTAAGCTCCTCTCCTAGTTCCCGTGAAGTACCAAAATTGCTTTTTTTGCCTTCAGTCATCGGTTGTCCCTCAATTAATCTTATAGTGAATCTACCATAATTAGGATTTATGAATCTATTCAATTGTCTCTATGAGAAATTTTATATCAAGAACATTTGAGATTGCACATAAAATGATTTAAGTCATATCTGAGATAGTAAGGATGCTCAATCAAGAAACCATTAGAATTGTTCAGGAAAGAGCAAATAATATCTGGCCCGCTGAATTCTATTATTTGATTAATGGCTGGATTTTACGAGTTAATGAAGGAGTGACCTGGAGAGCGAATTCTGTACTTCCCTTAAACTATTGGGGGAAAAATCTTCTCAAAGACATCACTCAAGTGGAAGAAATTTACAGAAAATTCAATTCCTCTTCTAAATTTATGTTACATGATCAACACGCACCCTCAGAATTATATACTGCTCTGAGTGATTTGTCCTATCAACCAATAATGCCGACAGACGTCATGGGAGAACAATTGAGTGAGATAAATGTTGAAAAGATAAAAGATTCATATAAATATAATTACACAATTCAACGTACCCCAGAATGGTATTCAGCTTTGACTCGCCTTAGTCCTAATCGATCACCTTACAAAATGACAGTAATAGGTGAGATAATTGATCGAGTAGTCATACCTCAAAAGAGATTCTTTTATGCAACTATTGATTCCAAAATAATCGGTGTAGTTCTCGCAATCATTGATGATAAATATATGGGGATTATGAATTTAGCAATAGATCCTATTTATCGTAATAAAGGGATAGCAACAAACCTTTTATGGCACACTGTAAAATGGGGAAAATTAAGCGGTGCGAAATATATATTTCTTCAAGTAGAAAAGTCTAATACTTCCGCAAGAAAACTTTACGATAAAATTGGTTGCAATAAGTGGTATACCTATACCTATTACGAAAAAGAATTAGATATCGATTAGAGCAATTTTCAACTCATCTGGCTTTGTTTGCCAACACCATTGAGAATATAAAGTGAGTATGGAACCCTCAACAAGTTACTATCATTATGGTTTCTGTGATATGGGGAAATCTAGCGAATTCTCAGACTTTTTACATATTCATAAAGCTATGATGGGTGAATTAAGATGGTACAGAAAAGTCTTCCCTCCGTTGAAAACTCTCAGTATGTCCGAAAATTAATGCGAACAAGAGAAGACTTTGATCGTCTTGCCCGTTGCTACAATTCATTCAAAGATCCTGAGAGTTGGCCAGAGGGTTTCGGAGGAACTAGAGTCTTTACTGGAGAATTTCTTGAAAAAGAAATGAAAGAGCAGGATATAGAAGGTCATTTCATTGCTGTCGCTCCCGACGATTCAAACAAGATAGTAGGAGTTTGCTTCATTGGAAAATCATGGAACAGTCCCAATGCATATTATGTCCATTTTTTAGGGGTCGATCCAGCATATCAAGGAGAAAAACTAGGGAAAGCGCTTCTTTTACATTCTACACGCTATGTAACAAAGCTTAAGGCAACACTAATTTCATTACATACGTGGGGTGGTAATTTAAAGGCCATGCCTTTGTATAAACGTCAAGGTTACAAGTGGAGACCCGACACATCTGTTTATATGGAGAATTACCTTCCACAAATCCTCAATTTCCCTTATTTCGGAAAATTTTTCTCAGATATATCTAAATCATGGTATGAATCTTTTTCCCCCGTGATAGATCAAGAACCAAATAATACATTGGAAGAACAGATGCAGAAATATGACTATGTATTTGAAGATGGAAATCAAAGGTTGACAACGTGGATTGATAGGGCAATAGGGAGGATAAGTGGATTTCATCTACAAACCTCATCTGATAATTTACTGATTAAAGCGTTCACTTCGAATTCTAAAGCATTTGTTGGCTTTGAAGAATTCAAAATAAAATTAATTTTGACTAATAATTATATTACCGACGTGCTAATTGATTTTGAGGTCGAAGCCACTCCTAAGATTCAAATTCAAAGTCCAGAACAAAAAAATTCAATAAAATTAACTGGAAATAGCTCGAAAACAATTGAACTGAAAGGGAAATTTCTTGCAGATACTGATGAGCTTGATACTAAACTTCATACCCATACATTAACTGACCATGGTATTACTTTTAATATTACTCACAATGGTACAACATTTCCATTAACAGTTGGTAAAATACCTGTTAAAGCTATTAAAATAGATGCATATCCAATTAATTTTACAATGATTCCTAACCATAATTTCACACTTCCAATATCCCTACAGAATAATCTGGGGGAAGATCAAGAAGTTCAAATGGAAGTTAAAGATAGTCAGAAGATTACGTTTGTTGATCATCAAAGAACGGTTAACCTACAAAAATATGATTCAATGATAGAATACCAAGCTAGAACAGGTTCGACATCAAGCTTAGTTGATTATTTTGAGGCTATAGTTAAAACTAAAGATGGAAATCTTCTGAATAAAGAAAAAATACCAGTTTTAATTTTCAATGAAAGTAAATCATTATCTTATGAACTAAATCAACAAATCTTTGTCGAAAATAAACACTTACGGATATCTATTTACAAACAATCTCATCCAGGTAGCAATGAGGTCTTTATTACAGATAAACAAAGAAAATTACAGGTGCTTGGTGTACCCGTTGGACTTGGTTATCCATTTGAGGTACAGGGGGCTGAATTCTATACTAAGCAAGATGGAAATCACATAATGGAGCTAG
>DXJL01000068.1 GCA_019057635.1 Candidatus Heimdallarchaeota archaeon | reverse complement strand
CATTCCTGTTCCTCTATTACTCTGGTTGATACCCAACCCATATCGGGAAGGTAGAACATCCTTGTTTTATCAAGAACAGTATGTACAAAGAGTATCTCCTCTCCATCCTCCACTCCTTCGAGAACCAACTGATAGCCGGGTCTGAGAATGTAATAAGCGTTTTCTCCTTCATCTATAAAAGAACAATCCTGAGTCCGTAACTGGTCGGTATAGCCGGTTTCCTCATCCTGCGGCTGTGCTATCACTAAGCCGCTAAAGAATGCTATACAGGTGAATGTTACAATTGTTAAAGCCAATGCTTTTTGGCCAAAACGGTTCAATTGTGATTTCATCATATTCCTTCCTTCTTTAGGTTAAAGATATATTCTTTTGAAATTCTAAACACGATGCAGATACTCTCATTATAGTTATAACACATTCTCAGAATGAGTCACAAAAACAGAAAGACTGGACCCTCTAACTTATTATTAATACTCTATTTTGAAATAGTTTTAACGATTACAATTCTATTGTGTGACCATAATCGTCTTTTTCTGCCAATTTCTGTACCAAATATAATATCCTAAAATCTCCAAGTGTATTGTACTTTTATAGGTAGTTCATTAGAAATAAATTGCCAGCGTCCCTCATCAGTTCTCCAGATCTCGTTGTAATTGTAAACGATGAAAATCTCACCGAAGGGATCAAATGTCCAGCGTAATCTATTGTTCGTACCCAGTTCCTTGCTTTGCGTATCATATTGTGTAAAACTGCTTACTTGCAGATCGGCTGAAATATTTATTAGTAAACGGATTCCGAACAGTTGCTCCGTATATTCCTTTTCAACCAATTCGATTCCTTCACCTTCCTCTAAAAGTTCTTCATAGTCATCTGGTAACACGGAAGCTTTGCCGGTATTTCTTTCCCCGGTGAGTTCAATTGTAAAAAATGAAGATGGTTTAAATGCCAGAAGTGCTTCAAGAGTGGTCAAATCACCATTGTAGTATTCTCCAAATTCACAACGTATTCCACCGCTGACTACCCGTTTGTGTGCTGAGTTTACACATGCAAAGTATCGAATCCACTCGTATGCTCCTGCAGGAATGTCCGAATCATTAGCAAGTTCAAAAGGCTCAGGCGGTCTGTCACCCTGTGGTTCAATTCCGGCTTCAAACTGATCGCCGCTCTCAAAAAGCCAGTCAATCGGTTTTATAACCACCTCATAACTTTCCCAGGTTGAATTATTCCGTGTATTATAAATTATAAAGCTTAATTCATGAGTCATCTCGCGTACAAGTTCCCAGTTCGGCCGGGGTTTGTATTCACCGCTAAAATCCCAAATGTGAAGATTATTTCGGGGGACAAATCCAAGCGAAGGATCAAAACCATCACCGAGATGTATTGTAGTAAAATTAAAATCGAACAAATCATTGGGATAATCTACTCTAAAACCAAAAGCCGACTTATCGCCTGATAAATCCTCACGCTCATTGAGTAATCCCCAGACGCCAATCAGAAAATTCTTTTCATCCAAAAAGTTTGAAGTACGGAAAACAAAATCGAAGCCACCCGACCAGGATCCGGAACGGCCTATCTGATCACCGAAGGAACCAATCACTCCAACAGAGGATTCTTCCAGGATGTTTTGCTTTATCCGAAAAGCACCAATTGTTCTCTGCGGAACATCCATGCTGATATCTTCATCCACATCGCCAAGCTGAAGATTATCTACTCTACTAGTATTTACGACAAGTGCTCCAAGGTTTGTATTACCTACACGGCCATTTATTTTTACTCCCACATTGATAGGTACCTCCCGTTGTTCATCTTCATCGAGACCGAAGAGTCCGATTCGGCGGCTGAAAAACGGAATGAGATTATCTTCATCGAGACCAAGCCCGAATTCAAAAATATCGGAACCTTGAAGAAAGAATGTTCTTTTTTCGGGGAAAAAAGTCGGGAAACGAGTTAAATTAATCTGTCGTACATCAATCTCGGTCTCTGCAAAATCGGTATTAATAGTTAGTGAAGACAAAAGGTTTGGACCTAATCTTTGAGTCACGTCCAGGCTTGGTTCAAATTCAAATTCTGTATCTTTGCCAGTCTCTTTGCGAGCCCTGCCTAATATTGACGGGCGAAAACTCAGTCCGACACCAAAATCAAATACTGGCAAATCTGTTAGGAGACCAGCACGATTTGTTTGTAAAACCTCAAAGTCGCGCTTGGGAGCTGACCACCGGCTGGTTTCCTGTATTCGCTGTACACGTCGCTGCACATTGAATCCCCAGTCTGCCAGATCCTTCTTAAAACTGAGGCTCTTTATAGGAATACGAATCTCTACATACCAACCATTGTTATCTCTTGATGTTTTAGCCTCCCATATAGCATCCCAATCACTGTTTACATCTTCGCCCTGTTCTATAACCAAACCATCGAAGCGTGCACCGTCAGGATTAACTGCAAACACGTAACCGGAACGTCCATCGAGAAAAGTATCGAACACGATTAATAAATGATCTTCTTCTGCTAGTTCCGAGTCACGCGCTTTTGAAAATGAAACAATACCATCAGGATCATCATCAAAGCATCTGGCTGCTACAATAATTTCATTCTGATTTGCAAATACTTTTATGGTTGTCATCCCTTCCGGCTCACCGCCTTCTTCAGGGTCAATAGTTATGAGATCGGCAATGGAATCATTAGCAGTCTGCCATTCCGATAAGTTAAAATATCCGTCAAAATTAAATTCAGGTGTTAACTCGCTGGTTTGAAGCTCAGGCTTTTCCCCAACTGCCTCTTCTTCCTCTTCTTGTGCCAGTATTAAAAATGGTAAAAGAAAAAAGACTGCTGTAGTTAGTGACGAAAGAAGAAACTTTTTTGGAAGCATATTTTTACTGTTAATATCGTAATCGACTATAATAATTTTCCAATAAGAATAAATCACAATTTCCTTAAACCCTCTCCTTCAAATTCTAAATCAGTCTGATCACTTTGAAAAGATTCTCCAAAACGCCAGCTTAGACCAATATAGAATACCGGTTCATTACGATATAGTTTAGTTGATTGGTTTAATTCCGAAGAGTTAATATTTAGACGCTCCTTATAAGTACTGAATACATCAGACATTGTAAACGTGATTGCAAGCTGATTGTTATAAAGCATTTGTTTTAGTCCGACGTTTACATAAAAGATGTGTTCTCTCTGGCCTTGCGGAGTTAGTATGGGAGAATTATAAAAAAGATTTAATTGTAAAAATGCTGTCTCGGTTAATCGGAATAGAGAATACAATTGCGCTGTTCCGGAGAAAGTACTTTTATTAGTGGAATAACCAAGATTTGTTGCATCAATCTCATTATAGAATAAATTTGTGCTCAGGTCAAAATCCCACCATTTTTGCACTTTACCCGAAACTATCAATTCGAGTCCTGCAGATTGCTGATTTGATAGGTTTTCAATTGTTGAAATTATTAAACTGTCACCAAATGGTTTTGAAATAGAAGTAAAGGCATCATATGTGTAACGATAGTAAAGGCTTGGGGTGTAAGTGATTGATTCGCCAATCATTTGATAGGCTAATTCAAAAGAGTGTATTTGTTCGGGTAGCAAGTTTGCATTGCCTGCTTCTCCGTTTCTTGGGTCTATAAATTCAACGGCCGGATTAAGTTGATCAGCTTCTGGACGGTTTACCCTTTTGCTGTAGCTAAGCATAATATTTTCATTATCTGTAAAATCATAAGCTAAATGAATTGACGGGTATAATTTGAAATAATCATTTTCTATTAATGTATCTGTTGGTTCAACAAGATTCGAGCTTATCAGAACTTGCTCAGCTCTCATCCCAATTTGAAAATTGAAGTCTTCAATGTCTCGTCCGAAAATCGCGTAGAGTGCATGTATGTTTTGATTGAAAAGAAACTTGTTAACATCCAGATCGCTATGGTAAAATATATCATCATTTATAAATTCACCCGCATATCCTGCCTCAAATTCGGTGTCTTCATCTATGGGTAATGCATATTCAGAAATTATTTCTGTTTGATCTCCACTTTTTTTGATCTTTATTTTTCTTGAGGAATTATCTATATCCGGGAAGGTGAGAAGTTCATCGAATGTTAGATATTCTCTTTCAGAATAACTGGCATAATTGGTTTCAATTACTAAATTATGATCTTCATTCTCACCAAAAATATGCTCATAAGAAACTCCGGCTTCACCCTCACTTTCTAATTCATCGTTAACGTTCGCGGAGCGTAACCTTGATATGAGTTGGTTCTGGTCATCTTTTTCATTTATATCCGAAAAACCTTCATGGAGTGAGTTTTGAAAAAAATAAGTTCCTGCAATTTCAATATTATTCTGTTCGTCAAATTGATATGTTATCCCGGCATCAAAAATTTGAGCTAATGGATCGGATTCTGTACTCCCGCTTTCATTATACAAGCTTAAAACATTTCCGTTAATTGAATGCTTTCTTGTTCTTTCATCCGTAAAGTTGTTTGTCCCTGATGAGTGCCGCAGGGAATAACTTCCAAACGTATTGAATTTTTCATTACCGTAATTTAAAATAAGGGTGGTATTATATCTTTTTTCATTACCAATATTT
>DXJL01000067.1 GCA_019057635.1 Candidatus Heimdallarchaeota archaeon | reverse complement strand
TTACGATTTAGTTCTTGAACATTTACCTGACCAAAGTAAAGAATTAGTAGTTATACATGATGCATTAAATTTTGGTAAATGTAGTCTTGAAATTGCTGTTCCTGAAGATTGGTTGGAATCTTCAATTGAGGAAATAAAACTGAAAGGAGAAAATACAAAAATCAGAGTAGCAACTAAGTTTCCAAAGCTTACTCAGCAATTTTTGACCTCACACGAAATTCTTTTTGAGATTGTGAAAGGAAACGGTTCTCTTGAAGTATATCCGGAGCTTGGTTACAGTGACATAATCGTTGATCTTGTATCTACTGGAAAGACTCTAAAAGATAATAGATTAAAAAGAATAAATGGAGGGAAGTTAATGGCTTCCGAAGCTGTACTGATAGGCAATCGAACTGCTTTAGAAGACAAAGCTGTTTTAAAGGTTACTCGTGAAATGGTTGAGTATTTTGAAGCTACTCTAAGAGCGAAAAATTATGTCTCTGTTTTCATAAACATGAGAGGAGAAGATCCAAAAAGTATAGCTGAAAGGATGTTTGATAAGGAAGGTTTAGAGGGTCTTCAGGGTCCTACTATATCGCCTATTATTTCTTCTGAAAGTGGTTCTTGGTTTGCTGTTCACATTATTGTAGATAAAAGGAAATTAACTGAAACTATACGAGCACTTAGAGAAATCGGTGGAAGTGGAGTAGTGGTTAGCCCAACTTTATTCATTTTTGAGGAAGAACCAAAACGATATAAGCAATTATTAAAGAATTTGGAGGAAAATTGATGATTCCAATTTATTCTTTAGAGGAAGCAAAAAAAACGATATTGATTAGGAAATCAATACTCGATACACCAGCATCTCCACAAATAAATGATCAGATCATAAAGCACTTTGGAATGGCTTTAACTTTACAGGAGGTTGTGAAGAGAATTATTGATGATGTCGTTAAGAAAGGCGATCGGGCACTTATAGAGTGGACTAAGAAATTAGATAAAAACGATATCTCCAACTCAATTGAGATTAAAATTAATCAGATAAAAGAGGCCCTACAAAATATCGATCCCGAAATAAGGGAAGTATTAACTAAAACTAGAGATAGAATTCTAGCCTTTCACCGGAAACAACCTATAACTTCTTGGACTACGAATGAATTAGGGGGAAGTCTTGGTCAACTAATAATTCCCATCCAAAGAGTAGGATTTTATATTCCGGGGGGTTCTGCTCCGCTCCCATCAACTATAATTCATAGTGTTTGCCCCGCTCTCGTAGCTGGGGTTGAAGAAATTATAATAGTAAGTCCTCCGCCTATTTCTCCCGTAATTTTAGCTACTTGTGAGTTAATGCGCGAGATGAATGAAAACCTTAGAGTTTTTCAGTTAGGTGGCGTTCAAGCCATTGCTGCTCTCGCTTTTGGTACGGAATCAGTTCCGAAAGTTAACAAAATCGTCGGTCCCGGTAATATTTTCGTAACCTTAGCTAAGCGAGAAGTGTTTGGAATTGTAGGAATTGATGGTATCGCAGGTCCAACTGAAGCTATTATTTTAGCTGACGAATCAGCAGACCCTGATTTACTCGCGTCTGATTTACTCGCTCAAGCCGAGCACGATTTTCTATCAATTCCAATTTTATTAACAACAAGTCCAGATTTAGCAAATATGGTTAAAAAATCAATTAAAGAACAAATACCAAAATTATCTCGTGCTGAAATTGCTCGATACGCAATTGAAATTAATGGTGGAATTATTATAGTTAAAAACATTAAGGAGGCGATATCTGTAATTAACGCTTTTGCTCCAGAACACTTATCTATTATAACTGAAAACCCACAAGAGGTTTTACCACAAATAAAAAATGCTGGAGGTATTTTCTTAGGCGAATCTTCTTGTGAAGTTTTGGGCGATTACATTGCTGGTCCTAGTCACGTAATGCCAACAGGTGGTGCAGCAAAATTCTCTTCACCATTGTCAGTATTAGACTTTCTCAAAATTACTAGTCTTATTGCTTTAGATACAAAAACAGTTAAATATATAGCACCTTTAGCTGAGATATTAGCTCGTAATGAAAAACTTACGGCCCATTCAGAAGCTGCTAGGAGGAGAACCTAATGACCAAAATCAAAACCGTCGATCACCTCGCTTCAATAAAAACTTATGAAGGAGTTAAACCTTTAGAGGTCATTGCGGAAGAACTAAATATCCCAGTTGCAAAAATAATTAAAATCGATGGTAACGAAAATCCTTACGATCCACTTCCAGAAGTGTTAGCAGCATTAAGCTCTCTCAAAAATATTGGTAATTATCCTGACATATTATGCTCAAATTTAATACAAATCTTAGCGAAAAAAGAAAAATTAGAAGTTAATAATTTTGTCATAAGTTCAGGATCTGATGAGTTAATTGAATTACTAATAAAAGCGTACGCAAATCCTTCTGATACAGTACTCTCTGTTACTCCTACATTCGGTATGATTTCATTTTTAGCTCAAGTACATGGGATTAAACACAAAGCAGTTTCTCAACAACTTGTTAAAAAAGAGTCATTTGCTCACTATGTACTCGATGAGGATCAATTTTTAGATGAAGCGAATCGGTCAAAAATCGTATTTATCGCTCGTCCAAATAATCCTGATGGAAATGTTGTATCTGAAAGTTTTATTGAGCGCTTAGTAGCTCTCCCTGTTTTAGTGGTTATTGATGAAGCTTATATAGAATTCTCAGATTTTCACAGCCTTGCTAAATTGGTACCTCAGTACGAGAATTTTGTTGTCCTTCGAACATTTAGCAAAGCTTATGGTTTAGGAGGGTTACGAGTAGGATACGGAATAATGCCAAACGATATCCGAAAAGTCTTAGTATCAATTAAGCAGCCATATAATGTTAATATTGCTGGACAAAAAGCTGCTTTTGCTGCATTATCTAGTCCCCTAGTGGATCAGAGAATAACAGAAATGAAAAAAACGAGAGAATGGTTCATCAATCAACTTAAAATGGTTCAAAATCAATTGAAAAACTTTTGGATCCACCCTAGCGACGCTTGTTACGTGCTACTCACTTTCGAATCTCCAGAGATTCCAAAGAACCTTTACGAATATCTCTATTCAAAAGGCATTCTTGTACGGTATTATTCCTCATCGGACATGATTAACAACCTAAGGATCAGTATCGGTCTCCAAGAAAATATGGTAAAAGTTATTGATGAAATCAAATTATTTTTAAAAGGAGGAAATTAAAATGAATCGACAATCAGAACTAGAAAGAAAAACGAAAGAATCGACTATTAATATTTCGCTAGACTTAGATGGCTCTGGAATTGCAAATATAAATACAGGTATAGGAT
>DXJL01000066.1 GCA_019057635.1 Candidatus Heimdallarchaeota archaeon | reverse complement strand
ATGAATATCAATGGAAATAGTGAGTTTAGCTTTTTTGGGAAATTGTAGTCGTGAAGCAATTTCAAATAGCCATCCATTTGTTAATTGTTCTGTATCAGTCCATTTGAGTTCGTTGCACCGTCTTAAAATAGTGTCTGCGGACGGGGTTTCTGGCACTGAACACATGTCTTCAAGGGAAGTATGCTCCAAACAGGTTCCAATGATCGTTCTAAAAATATCAGCAGGTTGCCAGGTACTATTAGTGGAATAATTACCCACAAATTGCCTAGTTATATCTCCATCACAAAGCTTATAAAGCTTATTTTCTATGAATGTATTGGGTGTTCTTTCAAAACGCATATAAGGGTGTCTCCAATCTTTATATGCGGAACTACCCTTATTTAAACCTTTTCATCAGAAAAGAAAAGTTTATATTCTTTATCATAGTTACGTGAAGACTGTAGAGAGAGAGGTCAGCGAATACGAGAAATTTTACTTTGTTGGACAAAAATGATCATACATATAGAAAGGAAATTAAAACCTATTCATTTGACCCCGTATCGTACAATTACAGACATTGTCAACCCTGAATGGGAAGATATTAAGTTTCCAATAAAATTTAGGGAAAAACATCAAAACCAACAAAGATACTTTGATAAACGGTAAAGAGATTTGAATAAACTGTCTTGGATGATTGATAGAGGAATATAATATGTCTAAAAAAGAAAATGAACAAGAAGAAACAAAAAAGTCATCAATACCGTGGATTCCAGGCTTTAAAAGACCAACAATTGATTTTAGAAGGCCAACATTCGAACTTCCCTATGAGGCACCTCATAAATACATTATATTCATTCTCTTTGTTTCTACTATATTTATATTGGCAGGAGGTATTTATAATATAGCAGAAAATCCTTTACCTATGGGACAAACATCATCTGCGCTCGTACCTGTATTCCAATCGCCGAGTGAACAATTTCTGATAGAGTCTCTGATTGCTGCTCTTTTTTTTTGGCCTTGGAGCAGGTGGCCTCTTCATGATCAGGTACTCAACACGTTTTGCATATGACGCTAAGACATCCATCACCCTCTTAATCCTTGGAATTACTCTTACCATCATCGCTGCTGGTGGGACTGTAATTATGTACGACTTCAAAACAAGCTAAAAAATTGTAATCATCCGTTTTGCCGGGGTTTCTGTCTCTAACGAGGTTCATTCAGATCCTCAAAGACCCGATAGCCAAGCGGACGGGATTACAATTAATAATGCCCTGTATTACGGCGCTGGCCTTGAGACCTCAATATTCAAAAATTCAGGTTTGATAGCCAGTGTACATTATGTACTCGAGGGTTCAAATCCCTCCCCCGGCGTTTTAATATGAATATGGAGGGAATATTCTTCCTAGCATCAATCACTCATAATTTAGATACTACTTGGACGATAAAAGGAAGCTTCTAAGGAGGTAGAACGAAAACCAATAATCCTTTTAACCCCAAATTATTCACCCCAACTGAACATTCTAGCAACAAGAATTGCATGGATATACTGGAGAAAGAAATTTTGGTATCCGTAGCGCGTATTCGGTTAATGAGCACTGATGTTGAACAATTAGACGGCATTTGTAAAGAAATGAAGAGGATTGCAGACAGGTCTGGGGTAAAAATGAGAGGCCCTATCCCTTTACCGACAAAGAAATTACGATTGCCCGTTAGAAAATCGCCCAGTGGACAAGGGACCGCGACTTGGGAGGATTATGAACTTCGTATTCATAAAAGGTTGATCGATATAGATGCCGATGACCGGACTATGAGACAGATAATCCGATTAAATGTTTCTCGCACTATTTTTGTTGAAATTGAATTGCGTACTTAAACTGAAGGAATAGATTATGACTGCTTCAGATACCATGAAAATATTCGGACTGTGGGATTCCCAAGATGTTGAAGTTGCCGACATCAGTCTAAAACGTTATATTAATCTTGAAGAACGATTTTTGCCACATAGTTCAGGGCGACATGAGCACAAACGATTTCATAAGTCATACGTCCATGTTGTTGAACGTCTTGCAAATAAGCTTATGAGTCCAGGTAGAAATACGGGGAAGAAGATTTTAGCTCTAAATATTGTTAAAACCGCCTTGCAAATAATTGAATTGAAAACTAATAAAAATCCAATTCAAGTTGTTGTTGATGCTATTGTAAACTGTGCCCCTAGAGAAGAAACAACTCGAATATCCTACGGAGGAATTGTCTATCACACTGCGGTAGATAGTGCACCACAGAGAAGGGTAGATGTGGCACTTCGATTACTTGCTAATGCAGTAAGAAGAGCCTCATTCAATAATGTTCGTGCAGTTGACGAAATATTAGCAGAGCAATTGATTCTCGCTGGTACAAACAATACCAACTCAAGTGCGATAAAAAGAAAACAGGATATCGAACGTGTAGCTTTAAGTGCGCGGTAAAAAATTTACATCCGTTTTCTTTTTTATAATTTACATATACGTGTAAATTTTATTGAATCTCCGCTTAAGCCTTTTTAATCAAAATGGTCATTGGAAATCCTAATTAGAAATTAATTCGTGTACTATTCCCACAGCGATTGTACTTCCAGAATGCCGTAAGATTATCCGTCCTAATTCGGCATAGTCTGTGAATTTTTCAACTACAAGCGGAGTATTAATAATTAAATCCACCTCTACTAACTCCCCCTCGAACGCTATAGTTATCCGCCCATCAAATTCTCTCTGTAATTTTTTATATTTGGGACTCTTACTCAGAATTTTCATAATTTGCTCAATCTGAGCGGTAGAATAGGACGCACCACAATGTAAGACTACTGAAGATCCTGGAACAAATGTACCTTCTAGAATTAAAAGGCGAGAGCGAATTTTAGCGCCGAATTGATATTCTGTATTTTTCGGAGCTAAGACTATTCCTTCTCCCAAAATATCTTTGGGTAAATTCCTTAATAATACTGATCCATGTTCTCCTGGATTTATGGCTTCTTGTTTTTCATCCTCCACCCATAATTCTTTAATTTCTGATTCTATCCCTTGGGGGAGAATTTTAACTTTTTCACCCGATCTAAGTTTTTGACTGAGTGCTTTTCCTAGGAGAAATGTCCCAAATCCATGTCTCTCAATAATATCGTAACCAACAAATCGCATTTCCATATTTTTCTCATACTTTACTCCTTTCAACGAATTTAAAGCTTCTAATAATGTATAACCGTCATACCACTCCATTTGACTGGAGTGTTCTGATAAATTCTCCCCAGCTAATCCGCTAATGGGAATAAATGGAATACTTTCAATTTGTTGGGTCCAAGGAGATTGGATCTCCCGAAAGAGTTGTTTTATTTTATCAACAGCCTCGTGATACCGATCTTGTCTATACTCAACTTGATCCATTTTATTGATAGCAATGATAACTTGATTGATTCCCAATACAGAGGCTAGAATAGCATGTTCTCTTGTTTGACCTCCAGGATCTTGGTAACCTCCTACTTTCAATCCTGATTTCAAATCATTGGGGACAGCACTAATTACCAAAACACAGGCGTCAGCTTGAGAAGCTCCTCGTATCATATTCTTTACAAAGTCCCGATGACCAGGTGAATCAATTAGCATAAAGTTTCTTTGCTCTGTTTCAAAAGGATAGAAGGCAATATCAGATGTAATACCCCGTTGCTTTTCCTCAGGTAGCGTATCAAGTATGTAAGCCCACTTCCATGATTCCATTTGATGTTCAATAGCCTCCTCCTCTAACTTTTCTATCGTACGAACATCAATAGCGCCGATCTGAGATAAAAGATGACCTAATGTAGTAGATTTGCCATGATCCACATGGCCAATCCATATTAAAGATATAGTTGGCTTAGAATTAACCATAAATATCACTGCCTGAAATTAGGCTGAATAGTAATAAAAAAGAAAAGGAAATTGAAAAAGAAAAAGTTTAGGAGGCGTATTTATTTCTTTCGACTTTTTGGACTACTCCAACAGCAACTGTTTTTCCTGAATCACGCAGTGCAAATCGTCCAAGAGCTGGAGTTTTGGTGATTGGCTCCACCACTAAAGGTGTTAAAGGAGTCATCCAAACCATACCTCTCTCACCTTGACCCAGATTATCCTGTTCTTGAACCGCAGTCACACGGCATGCAACTTGTGCAGTTCCACAGTGAACCACAGGAGAGTAGTTTTCATGAATTCCCCAGGCTTCCTCTTTCTTCTTAGCTTTTTTACCTAGTCCTCTGACCACGAGTACCAATGATAAAAATCCGTCCACATTTGGTTTTAAAGCTTCTGCTGGATCCGCCGGATCACTCATGACAGCACCGCGTATAATATCTTTCACACCTATATTTTTAGTTTTAATGTTGAAACCAATATTATCTCCTGGCATTGCTTGCGGAATATCTTTGTGAAATTCTTGAATTGACTTCACAGTAATTGGTACTGGTGCAATATCCTGTTTTGTGGGGGAAATTACCATCTCTGAATTCGGTTTTAGTACTCCAGTAGAAAGTCTTCCAGTTAGGACTGTCCCTACGCCACTGATATTGAGTGTTTGTTGAATTGGTAATCGGATTGCTTGTTTTGCCAACGCGTCTTTACGAACGCCTGGTGATTCCAAAGTATCAAGCGAATCAACGAGGGATGGTCCATCATACCATGATAAACCTTCAAAACCTGCTTTTATGTCCTCGATCTCTTTCACTAACGATTCAATGAATTCGGGATCCGCATTTCCAGCTTTTGCTGCAGATATATGTCCTTCTAAGTTTTTCACTGAATTTTCTTTAGAGAGAAGATTCACACCTACTAATCCACTAGTGGGAACATATTTAATTGCTTCTAAACGGGCCTCTTTGTTCTCTATTTGTAATACGGACATTAATTGAGTAAAGATAGTATGAATTGCCGTTTTGATTTGCTCATATCGTTCCTTACCCCAGTCAACAACGTCCATTTTATTGATAGCTACAACAATATTTGTAACTCCAAGTGAAGTAAGGAGAAGCATATGCTCTGTTGTCATTCCTATAACATTAGCATATTTTCCAGAAGCGGTTCCAGCAACTTTGGTTCCATCTTCGAATTCTCCTTTTCTTGCAGATACAACTAAAATAGCGGCATCTGCTTGAGAAGCGCCGGTAATCATATTTTTTATAAAATCACTATGGCCTGGAGCATCGATTAAGTTATAGATGAATTTCTTGGTCTTAAATTCTTGGAAAGATATGTTGATTGTGAGACCTCGTTCTCTTTCATCCATCAGAGGATCCAAAATCCAGGCGTACGACCAGCTACCCATACCTGTAGCTTTGCTTTCTTTATAGTATTTTTCAGCAATTCGCCAAGGTTGTCGTTTCTTTTTAGGATCATGTATCTGACCTAGTAAGAACAACATGTGGCCAAGACCGGTAGATTTTCCGTGATCAACGTGTCCTGTGACCACTAAATTCATTCTTTCGAGATCTGCCATTATTATTCACCAGAATATTATTTATTTACTTTTGTATAGGATTAATTAAACACAAAATATCTTTAAAATTGGTTTTAATCCTAAGAAATAGCGAAACAAAAAACTGTTTATCTCATTTTGCATTAGTTTGCTAGCAAATATTTGTACTAAAATATGATCAAATTTGTCCGACAAATATATACTCTCATTTTCACCTCACTCTCTCTCTGAAAGCTTTAAAAAGACTCTTCCCCTTGAATCCTTAAGAATTAGAGGTGATGAATAAAGATAACTAAGTGTTTCTGGAATACATCCCTCGTAACTACATTAAACGAGTTACCTGTCAAAGACGGGGGAGGTAAGACCAGTTGTTTCAGAAATTCGTGGAATCAAGAGAGAATACTAACCCCATTGTAACAAGAAGTCCCTCGAATACGAATTCGCCAGGTGAATTGGTTTTTTTCGAGATAGCGGATGTGTGACTCATCCTGTCCAGAACGCGGTTTTCCTGCGTTGGCTGACAAATTTAGTCATGAAGATAATTGAAATCTATTTTACGAACATATTACATCTCTAAAAATCGAAAATTCGTACTCTAATCTTTGATAAAACATCATTCGGCTCATTTTTCATAGTCTTCCGAGTAAAGATGGCCTCCATATTTACCAAAGACGGAAAATATTCAAGTAATACTTTTACAATTTGTTTCTTGTACTCTTGAGTATTTTTTCACAGAAACTGGTAGAGAAGTCTGACTTCAGATTTTTTTGGGATTCTATAAAGATGGGGCAAGTTTGGGGGATGAGGTTATGTAAGATGAACCCCCCGCAAGATCACCCACCAGGATTTTAATTGAAAAAACTTTCCTAATCATGAGTAACTCTCTTTTCCACCTCTTTTCTTTTATTCCTAGATGGAAATTTTCAGATAGACTGATTGAATACGGAGCTTTTTTCGACTAGTATAACCGGACTAATGGTTTTGCCAATAATAAATAATGTTCTCTCAGGGTAAATTCAGCAATTTCTAAGATTTCTGATAATTTCTTTTGGGTCAGTACACCACGTCTACTTTGCCTTAAATAGCACTCAGGAAAGACTTTATGCCTTGCTAATAGAACATCTGCTGCATTTATCATTGCAGCAGCCAATATAAATGGATTCCGTCCACCTCGCTTTGTTAACGGGAAACGATTCAGCAATTGTTTTGCCACAACTTTTAGATACTGAAAAAATTCCTCACGATTACTGGTCCTTTTTTGTATAGCACTTCTAAGAAGATAGTCTTTCTGAATTCTTCCTATTATCGTATCAAGGTATTCTTCAGACTTCACATGTCTGACTCTAATCTTAGCATATTGTCGTATTAAAGATGCTGATCTAATAATGTCTTTACCTGCTAATGAGTACCCGTTGATTTGTACTGCTTTTACTAGTCGATTTAACTCAATATTCTCTTTTCTTGTTCGTACCGCTAAATATAACGCTCCCATTATCAGGCAAGATAGCTTCATTTTCTTTTTTAACTGGAGGTGAACTTTTTGGAATAGAAATAAGGTATCTGCTTTTGTAGCGTTGGTTAATTCAAGACTGCTACAAACTCGGGATAATAAACTGAATCCTCTATATTCTCGCTGACGGCCATTGAAATGTAAGTAGATGTCATTTATTGACTTTAATCTACGATATTGAAGTTTTTTTGCAAGCGCCAATTGAGTACCAGAGGAGTCCACAAAATTTTTCTTTTGAAAAGATCCAATAAATGTTCCTAGGGTTTTCATTCTGCTAGGATGTTCGCTTATTGAGGCATACTGACTTCCATAGCTACCTTCGGAACTTATTAGTTGAATAGACGGTTTTTCATAAATTTGCTTGTCAATTAATCCACAATTTACGCATACAATGTCAGAATCTGTTTGTATTAAATTTCCATTGCACTCTAGGCACTTATACTTCATCGTATTCACAGGTAGAATACGATATATACTAATATCTAAACTAAAGAAAGAATGAGAGACATATATGAAAATGAAGCTCTTTGATTTTACCAAGCAACAGGGCAAGAGTGCTATTATACAGTTCCATTTATATTCAAACGAGAAAAAGGGGGAAAATTATTATGAAAATATAAAAGCCAAACACCCCCCCAAAAAAAATAACTTAAAATGAATTATTTCCGCAAATGATAAGGCTAGAGGAATAAAACTGATGAAAAGACAAGTGGAAGGATCAAAAAAAGGAAAAAGATTTCCACCCAGAAATAAACAGGGAATAGGTAAAGTTCTTGTCTTAGATTATTACCCTCAGGGTAAATCATTAAGTCGGAGATCTGCTGAAGCTTATAATCCGTTGGCAGTTGTAATTTCGATCAATCGTTTGGCGTTTTTTGATATAATTCTGGCCAGAGGAAAAAATATTCAAGCAGGTCAAACGTTAGATGTTTCTGCAATAAAATCAGATGTATTAAAAATAAATAGAATAGGATTTAATGAATTATCAGATTCTGCTGTGGATATTCTTCCTGAAATGATTAAAAAAATCGTAATACTATCAGAATCAAGATTCATCAATTTTTTAAATCGTGCTCGTCCATTAACTACTCAAATGCATCAACTTCAACTATTACCAGGCATAGGAAATAAACGTCTTTGGCAAATTCTTGAAGCACGAAGAAAAATGGAATTTAAAGATCTCGATGATTTCACAGAAAGAACTGGGATCTCGGATCCTATTGGTTTATTTTCAAATCGAATCCTACAAGAGATCCAGGGAGAAGAAAAATATCAGCTTTTTATCCAAAAACAGAAATGATTTAGTTTGAACCGCTTCCACTTTCTAAACGAGGGTGACTTGAAGAATTACACTCAATCAATACTCACCGATTACGCTATCACTCCCCATAAACCACATGGTCAAAATTTTGTTGTTAAAAAAGAACTAGTTGAAAAGATCCTTTTATCTGCGCAGATTAAAGATAATGAGACAATCGTAGAGATTGGGGGAGGTATTGGAACCTTAACCTACTATTTATTACAAAAGGCAAAAAATGTTATAACTTATGAAATCGATCCGATATTGGCTTCTGTGCTTAAAAAAGAATTTTTTTCTTACAATAAGCGATTAAAGGTAATTTCAGGTGATTTTCTCAAAAAAAAAGATATTCCCAAAGGAAAAATTGTTTCTAATCTCCCATATTCAATTTCCTCCCCCGTAATATGGAAGATTTCAAATTTACTTAATCCTCCCAAAGTAGTAGTACTTACCCTTCAGGAAGAATTCGCTAGTCATCTGTGTGCAGAAGTAAGTACGAAGGAGTATAGCAGATTATCTGTCTTCTCATCTTATTTCTATAAATTTGAGAAAATTACTACTCTTTCATCTGATTATTTCTTTCCTAAACCTCAAGTATCTTCATGCCTTGTGCGAGGAGTACTCATTGATTCATCAGATATTGTTAGAGAAAAATCATTTTTTGTTTTTTTAACGGCACTTTTCTGTCGAAAAAATAAGAAAGCACGTAATAATTTGATGGTCTATCAAAAAAAGCTGGATTCTAGATTCAGAGTTAAATATCGAAATCTTCTCGATTCGCTAGAATTGTCTCAAAAAAAGACGATTCATATTTCACCTGATGAAATCGTCGCATTTTACTTAGATTACCGTCAGATGATTGAGGAGAATTTTGAAATTAAGAATTTCAGCGATTTTATGGAATAAAAGGATAAATTAAGGGAAGTCCCGCTAAAAAAAATGGAACTGTAACAATTAGAAATGTAATTCCTGTAGCTACAATATTTAACTCAATTTCTTTTTTATTCCGAACCATCCTATCCCCAAGACGAATTAATAACATTATAAGTGAAATAGCTCGGACTAGCCAAGCGATTAAGACTAGCAAAGTCCATAAGATCTGATCTCCAGATTCGATAAGAAGTTGCCACCCTCTTATATAGTCGTCCCACTGGCTTAAATAGTAAATAAGCATCTAAAACACCATGAACAAACTAATGTAGTGTGTACAGTCTTACTTATAATCTCCTAAATTCATTGAATAAATACAAGTAGTGGATTAAAAATCCCTGAAAGGACTTCCTCTTAATGGATATGAAGTAGTTCTTTTAGATCAATCTTATCCTTTCTTTATCGATACAGAAAAGATGTTAAATGGATGAATTTGTGAAAAATAGTTGGGGCTGGTTTAGATCAAATCAATCACAAATCTCCCCTTTTCAGACTATGCATATTCTAGATGAACAAAGCTGCTTGAATTCTCTAAGATTTGGAATTCAATTAAGAGATTATTAATAATGGTGTTCAGATATTATATTAATTAGCGAATATTTCCATTAAATCGTCTTTAATCCATTTTAAACTGATAAAACACCAATTCACTCAAAAAGAAACCAGATACAGAAAAAAACATTTAAAGATAACTCAAGTGTTGCCAAACTGGACATAATAACGTAATTTTACCCTTGTGACGGATAAAGAAGAATTATCCTCATGTAATTTTACGTTCAACCTCAATAGATTATATTAGATTAAATAATTATGCAGCAGATGGACAATAATGGAACTAGAGATAATAGAACAGCATGAGAATTATGTGAAGTTTGTTCTCTCTGGTATTACTCCTACTTTCGCAAATACCTTACGTCGGCTTATAATGAGTGAGGTACCGACTATGGCGATCGATGAGGTAATTATCATTGAAAATACAACCCCTCTTTATGACGAAATTGTAGCGCATCGTCTTGGTCTCCTACCTCTTAAAACAGATCTAGCTAGTTACGTTTTACCTACAGAATGTGAATGTGGGGGACAAGGCTGTACTTCATGTGAAGTATCGTTAACTTTAGAGGTATTAGGAGAAAAGGATATTGAAATTGTATATTCAAATAGTCTATTATCGCAAGATCCAAAAATTGGACCAGTTTTCCTGAATATCCCGATTTTGAAAATGGCAAAGAATCAAAAAATCTTTCTCGAAGCAATAGCAAGATTAGGGCGCGGAATGGAACATGCAAAATGGCAACCAACATCTACAGTTTCATATAAATACTACCCAGTTGTCAAATTCAATGAAAAAAATTGCACATACTGCGGAGAATGTGTGGAAGTATGTCCTCGTGATATAATTAAAATTGAAAATGGAAAAATTTACGCAGAAAATGTTATCAACTGCAGTCTCTGCAATCAATGTGTAGATATCTGTGAAACCGATGCTGTTTTTGTCTCAACAACAGGAACAGACTTTATTTTCACCGTGGAAAGCACAGGTGCTCTCAGTACGAAAGATATATTACTTAAAGCTCTCAAAATATTAAATGAGAAAGCAAACGAATTTAAAGTTAATGTTGAAGAATTTTAGAAGGGATATTGTTGAAAACAGATACAAGAACTGACCCAAACAAAACTTCATTAATTAGATCAATTAATCAGGTCGGGATACGGAACGAGGCGAATATTTGGAGAAGATTAAGTAAAGAACTCTCATCTGCAAACAGAAATCGCATTGCAATTAACCTATCTCATATAAATAGAGTGTCCTCTCCCGGGGATGTAATAGTCGTTCCAGGAAAAATCCTAGGAGCAGGAATATTAAAACATAAATTGAGTATAGCCGCAGAAAGCTTCTCTGAATCTGCAAAAGAAAAGATTCTTTCAATAGGTGGTCAATGTCTATCGTTTGAAGAACTTATTAAGACAAATCCAAAAGGTACCAATGTTCGACTACTGAAATAACAAATGGAATGAGAAAAATGAACGATATTACAATTGATGACTCAAAAATCATAAATGCTGAAGATACAATTATCGGACGATTAGCTAGTATAGTAGCTAAACGATTATTATCTGGGGAAAAAATCATAATCGTAAATGCAGAGAAAGCCTTAATTTCAGGCAATCCTGGTTCAGTTGCTAAAAAATATCTCGATCGGTATCATATTAAAACGAAATCAAATCCTTTGCAAGGTCCCTTCAACCCTAGAAAACCTGACCAGATATTAAAAAGGACCGTAAGAGGGATGCTTCCATACAAAAAAAGCAGAGGTAAAGAGGCATACAAGCGGTTAAAGGTATTTAACCGCTTACCCGGATTATTCAAAGATCAAGAACTTGAAGTTCCAAGTGGTACTCTGCTTAACAACCCAAAATCCTCCTATATATCACTAGGAGAATTGAATAAAAAGATATGAAGGGAAAATTTTGAAAAGTCTACTACGAAGTGGAAAACGAAGAACGGCAATTGCTCGTGCAATAATCAAAGAAGGAAAGGGTAGAGTATTAATCAATGGTAAACCTATAGAGATTATTGAACCAGAATTTGTGAGAATGAAATTACTTGAACCGCTATATTTTCTGGATGAGAAAATTAAAAATAAAATTGAAATAAAGGTTAAGGTTAAAGGTGGTGGGTTTATGGGTCAAGCTGATGCAGCTAGAACTGCAATCGCTAGAGCAATTTTAGCTTGGACTGATTCGGAAGCATTACGTGTAAAATTCATGAATTATGACAGACATATGATTGTTGGTGATCCAAGAAGAAGAGAGCCAAAGCATTTCGGAGGACCTGGAGCACGTGCAAAATATACAAAGAGTTATCGATAATCCATAACCTTTATTTAATCAAGTAAAACGAAGATAGATGTCATTTTAGTGGAATATTATTGGGCCCATGGCTTAGCCTGGTTAAAGCGCTCGACGTTCAGAAATTTTTCTGGGCGGGTGATGCTGATAACGCAACTGGTTTCCCAGGCTGCCGATAGAAACCGAGAGATCCCCGGTTCAAATCCGGGTGGGCCCACTTCCAACTTATTTGTTGAATAAGAGTCATTTTTTACTAATAATGTCTAAAAATTTCATTTTAGACGGTGACATTCCTAAATAACGTATTGACAATCCGTCACGCAATGTTTGTCCCGTGATTCAGTCTTTGATGAAAAGATTCTACAACTGAAAAGTAATTTCTCCCCGAATCTCCTTCAATACTATTAATTTCGAGTTGTTTTTGTATTAAAACATGCAATAATTTAATAATTTGCTTATCGAGATTATCAGAGTCGTAAGAAGCAATGAACTGTGCTAATAAACAATGAATTTGATGAAAAGACACATGTCTTAGAAGATCAGATAATATAGTGTCTTTTCTTTGATCGTCTTCACCATCAACAAGTTCACTAAGGAAATTTGCGAAATTTTGATTGATTAAAAGTTTTTTACAAAAACTTGCCCTATCAACGCAATTCTTTGCTTTAACTGCCTCATCCATTGAACTCCGAGAAATGTTACATAATTCCATGCAAATTTGATTAAATTTCTGATTAATTGAAAGAAAATTTGATGAATCAGGATTATGTTCGCTCAGAGCGGCTAGAGGCGGTATAAATTTGTCAGGATATTCTACAGCATTATTTCCCATATTTAATGCATTTAATTTTTGTTGTAAGTTAATTATTCCCTCATTATCCGAAATAGAGTTAAAACCAATAAGTTTATACCGAATTATTGCGCGTAAAAGAAGATTTTCTTCAACTATGTCAGTAAAAAACATATTTCTATCGGTAAAACACATTCTCCCAAAAAAATCGAAAAATGATGCTTCTTCAAATCTAATGAAAGAATAGAGCTGGATGGACTCAAATTTATTTGCTTTTTCCTCAGAACTTGCTTGAGAGTTATAATTTATGACATGTGTATAATTTTTCGGACTTTTTAAGAGAAAGTTTTGTTCTTTTTCTGGAATGATCAAATAATGCCCTTGTTTTATCGCACGATAATCCCCCATCCTCTTAAGCGAATAATTTAGAAATCCTTCTTTTAGAGAAGAAGCAGTTAGTAACAGTAAATTGGGAAAGATTGTATCAAGTAATGGTTTGGCTTCCTCTATGTATCTAGACAATTCAATTATTGAATTTGAATAAAAAAACACCCTTAATCTATTATTAATTCCATCTATTTCAATTGAATACCTATTCAACGCATTTAATAAATCTAACCCCTCGACAAAAACATCTGATACTGAACTACACTCAAATATACTTAAATACAAATTGAATCGGGGAATGAATAGCACCTTCCCTCCTTTAATTGTCATTAGTTTTTTTCTTTCAAATGAAAATATATTCAGTTCATAGAAAATCAACAGACACGCGATTGCAATGGGAATTATGTTTCCAATTATCAATGTGAACATGTAATTTGAGGAATATTGAGTTTCTCCAGAAAAAAAAATGCTGAACATACTGATAATGAAAAAACATCCAATAAAAAAACTGAATAACAATACTCTCCAGATTTGATTTTTTTCTCTCAAGATCATCATAGTTAGCTCACAGAATAGAAGATTGTCTTTTTCTTATGAACTTAAAAGCCAAAATTCCACAAATTGACATTAGAGAGAATAGCGATGGGAGGAATAACGAAGGATCTAGTTTCTCTCTCATAGGTTGGGATTCCAACTCAGATTTCAAATCAATATTAAAGGAATTTTCATTCCCAGCCCAATCTGATATTATAACATTAATCACCCCAAATTGAGAATTATTTCTTGGAAGTTCAATCAGATGATGATTTGTGTTTAAAACCGATGAATTATACTGAATTCCAAGATATTTACCGATTATTCTTTGGACTCCTGATCCTGACTCAGGTTCAGCTGTGATTATATGAAGATTGATAATTTCGTCGTGGGATTCAAGATAAAAAGAATAATCAGGAGGATAGGGATCAATGATAGTAAAGAATTGTCCAGGACTTGTAGAAATTGCTCCATTTGGGAAATTTAACTTCAAGGTTACAAAAACAGATGAATTCCATTTGAATCTTGGAAAAAAGGCTTCTACAATGAACGTGTTATTCGGAAGGGGAATTATAGTTGTATTTCGACACTCAGATCTAGATTGGTTCGAAATTGTATATGAAACCGAATAGGAAAACTCACTGGAAGAAGTAAATCTCCATTTTCCAGTGATAAGGCCGTCATATGCATAATTCTCCATAAAATTAGTCAGTATTTCGATATTAGGGGTATCAAATTGGATCTCAAGATAGTAGTTGACAATTATCCCATTAATAATATTTAAGAATTTTAAGTGAATATGTGTGTCTATAAGTTCGACTTCAAACTTATTTGTAATATCTCTCTTAAGAAAATCTCGTAAAACGATTTTACTCAAAGGAAAATCAATGAAATCCAAATCCAATATTATTGTATAATTAGAAATTGTAGAATTCGAGAAACTTTCAATATGTAAATCATAACTCGAAACTCCTTGCGAGACTGAAAAAGTAACAAACGGCCCCAGAAATTCCACGACTAAAGTATCATTATTCGTTGGAGAACTGACAAGATCCCAAGTAATTAATTGATCTGTGACTTCAATCTCTAAAACAATATTATTTCTCATTAAATAGGCAGAAATTGGAGTACCTTGATAATTATCATGGGAAACAAACCATTGAGAACCATTAGTAGGATACATAACATGGTAAATACAAAAAAAACTCTTATTACTGACTATCGGAGTTTTCATAATTTCATCGAGATAGGGATGAATTCTGTCAGTCTCGGTAGAATCATTAGATATTGAGATTGTAAAGGTATTCATCTTAAGTATGATATTTTCTAATTTCGCAATGATAATTAGATTTAAAAGGTTTGAAGTGTGGTAATTTCTGGATGATATAATGACGTCAGCATACCCAAAATCATTAGTTGGACACTGATGAATCAATGTACTGTTAACCCAGATCGTTAAATCCACCCCAGATAAGGGCCAATTCGTACCACCCTCTTGTGGACTTATAAATACATTTACTCCCAAAGAAAGATTACTATCAGGATTTTGTACTTCTGGAATCCTTTGAATATCCCAATCAACAACTATAGGATAAATCGTTATATTTATGTATTTTGATGCAAAAAAATCTCCACCATTTGATGCAATAACAGTGACATTGCTCTGTTGTGGTGGCCAGACTACATGGTTTACTGTGAGATGGAAAAATCCATTGATAGATTGATTTAATTGATGTATAAACTCTCCTATTACTAGAATAACCATTGTTGACTCTTCTAAGTATTTTAATCCATTCTTTTCCAGTGAGAGGTTCAGAAAGATCGGATCGTATTGGTATATCTCAAGAACTTCAGGTGTGAAGAGATTAATACGGGCGGAGGTTTCCTCCCCCGAGTGAATGTGAAGTATTTGTTGATATATTCCAAATTGATAATTAGAAGACAGATTGATTAGTAGATTAATGACTCCTAATGGATAAATATCATCAATACTTATCATAGAAAATATGAAACTACCATTCAACATACAAATTGTAGTATCATGATGAAAAACTGTATTATTCATTAAATAGAGATGCAAGACTCCTGTTGTTGGCTGTAATAAGCTTCCTAGAACTTGAATCTTCTCATAATATGAGACAATAGTTGGAGCTTCAATATTTTTTATATAGTTTGGAACCCAGCTTTGTAATAAAAAAGTCTCAAGATTTTGAATCGAAAAACAATATAGTTGACCAGTCAAATTATCAGAGGGGATTTCTAAAAGCCCTAATGTTTCAAAAGGTATTGAACTGTTTCTATTATTGAGGAGGATCCAATCCAAGGGAAGAGTTATGAATAGTCGACTAGAAAGAGACTGAGAGAAAAGCTGGGGAATAGATAGATTCAAATTGACTCGCACAAAAGTGTTATTCCAACTAATCAGTTGGGGTCTAGTAAAAACTTCAATATATCGTGTTATAACTACATTGAACATCGTTATCTGGTAATTATACCACAAAGTATTTTCTCTGGCTTGAAGTGATATATTACTACCAAGAAATTCATATTTCAGACTTCCATTTTCACTCTGAATTTCTGTTTCGCCAATAGTATATATCACTGCACTTTCATTAGGAGACAATATAGTAGTATAATTAATCACCTTAATGTCTAAACTAATGTGGAATTCAGGAATGAAGGCAAACATATAGCAAAACACGGTTTCTAACCGAGAGAAAAAAGAATATTCGGAGGGGAGGAAGTATTGAGTAATTAAATGTGTAATATTATAATTTTTGAAAATCCAATCAGATTGGTCTGTTTCATTACACAGAATATATAATGAATTGGTACCAGGTTTGTAAACATTCTCCTCAACAGGAGTCCCGAAATAACTACCTTTGTCAGCAATTATGAAATTTAAAGAGGCATCATTGAACCTTAGTTCCAAAACTAAGGAATGAATTTCATTAATCAACGTACTGTTTATGAAGGGAATTCTATATTCGAATAAAAATTCTGTTGAGAAATTACATGGTGATGGATTAGCTGTTACATTAAAATCAGTATTTGTTACTCCTGACACTGGAGTAACATTATTTTCTGAAAAATTCAGACGATAATACGGGAAAAATGCAGAGAGATTTTTAAAGATTTCTACATCGCCATATTCAGGCTCAATATCGTTTTGCCAAGAAATTCTCTCTTCTGAGACACCAGAATGAATGAGGAACGATGATGATATCGGGGTTGATTCTACAAGAATGTTACTAGTTTCCGATGTATTAATCGAAAAGAACTTTTTGCTAGTAAGATCAACACTGGTATTTTGTTCACAGGAATACGGGATTCGATTATTGTTTGTAGAACTGGATTGAATGCTTGGTTGAATGTCAGGTAACTCATTTTGAACGTTGGTTCTTGAAGCCAACGACATTAACCTATTATCAGGATCGGTCATTCCTATTAATGAGGATATAGATGAATTATTTGTGGTTACAAGTATGGGTGATACAAACAAAAATAATATCACGATAGATTGACCCTTATCAAGAACAAATAGACCAGCTCTCATTTAAATAGAATCCTACCTGAAATCTTATTTCTACTTAAGGATCACCAACTAGATTTAAAACAACCCAAGAATTTATGAAATTTATTTTCTTTAGAAAGACACCGTCAGGATTTCTCTAGCAAGATTGAATACAATCAAGAACAGCAGAAATCGTGAAATACGAATGATGATATCTTGTGTTGACTTTATTTTGTATTCAGAGCTGAAATTAAAGTATATAGGTAATATACTCATTAGAAATCCAAGGAAAATGAAAATAGGGTCAAAATTTGTAACTATATGAGTCTTGAGATCAAATTCTCCAACAGAATAGGATATCAATTGAAAGAAAGGACTTGCTCCAGCTATAAATCCTAAAGAAATAAGTGAAAATGTTTGTATGATTGTAGTCTGAAATGATATTGCTTTTACTCTGGCTTTTCCAGTGCGAAGTAAGTTGCCGGTTTTACTCATTTCTTCTGTTATCATCATTAGCTTAGAACCTGCTAGTTTTGTGTTAACATAACTAAATTTTTCAATCAAATTAAGGATTTGAATTGTTCTAGAGGAAAAAAATTTCCTAAGAATTTCAAGCTCAGTAAAAGAAGTGCGTTCTATACCTAGACGAAAAGAAATAAGAGAGTCTTTCATTGAGGAAGCGATGTCCTCTGTCGAATTTGTGATATAAATATTTAAAGCTTTATTCAAGCTTTTTGTATAGGACACTCCTAATGATAAGTTTTCAGCATGGATCATTAATAATTCAATCGTCTTATTGTCAGTAAAGGGTAAAATCGGTGAATCACTGGTAAATATTGATAGATGTTTATCAGGTCGAAATAAAAATGAACCAAAAAAAACAGTTGCTATTAAAATGATTACAATAATATAGCTTATCTGGCCTGAAAGCAAGAGAAAGCATAAGATCACTGGAGGACTTAAGAAAATTAATCCTGAGAAAAGGGAACCCCACGTATCCACTTTATCAGTTTCTTCCGTAATATATTCGGAAAGATGGTTTAGAATCATATTTGTTGATAGCTGAGCGACTTCAACTCCAGTTTCCCAAGTATCAATAACGTTGAGAAAAATACGTCTTAACTCTCCAGAAATTTGGCTATTAATTTGAGATCTAAGAGCATCATTGAGTTGTTGCCCAAAATGCGATCTAATCAGGCTTTCACTAAATATATCCGAGAATATTAAATATTTACCTGTTATAATAAACTTAGTCGCCTCTTTCAGTGATTTTGATGTTTCCAGAATTATTAATAACTCATGTAGTACAAAATATCCTATAATTTCAGCTTTAATCATATAATTTTTGAAATCTTGATGTATGAAAAGAAAAATGAGACGTAAACACACGAAAAAGAAGAAGTATTCTAGGATCAGGTACTCGATTCTAATAAGATCCGTCATTATTTGAATAAACGTAAATCCTATAAACAATACACTAAGAATGGGGATTAATGTTTCTATCTGACTTCTAGTAATCCAATATTTAGATTTCCAGTAATGAGAGTAATTTAGTTTCTCAAAAAAATCTAATTTCCCGAATACATGATTAGTTATAACATCCATCAACCGGAATTCCTCAAAAATTCTTGGTTATTCAATAAAGTATTATTAAAAGCTAATATATAAGGGATCATTGGATTTAACTCGCTTTTGTCTCGTTTGTTCTATACAGAAATTTCATAATGCGTGATAAAACCTTAGTTATATTCCTTTTCAATTTACAAATGCTAACTGAGTATTGATTCATAAGAACCTAAGAATGCATAATCTATATCAAGAAAAATAAAGGTAAAAAACAAAATAAACCTCCATTATTATCTAGGGTGAAAATGAGGAGAAAGATTTATCGGACAATTTTGATCATATTTGGGTGTTATTAATTGTATATTCTCGATAAGAATATTGATGGAAGTGCCCGTTTTAGAAGAGCAGACAAAGTATATTACCACTACGTGTCCTATTTGTGGAAAATATGAGTCTATAACCATAAATCTCACAGAATTGGAACAAGCAAGGAATGATCACTCTCTTCTGACGAAGGCAATTTCTCACGCCAAAAATGGCCATGTATTAACCTTGTATATAGATGGGGATGGTCAAGTCAGAAGAAAATATTGTTTTGATTTAGTTCGGAAGAATCTCATTAAGATGGATAAATTTGCTCCTGGAAAACTTGATAATTTATTTGAGAAAATGATTAAGAACTCAATGAGACAGAAAAAGTAATCTTTTGAAAAATATTGGAGGAAATTCTGCATGGTATTAGTTGATTTAGTTATAAATCAAAAATCTAGCATGTTGATTGATTCTTACGAATTTTGGTGTTATAAAGCATCGATAAAGAAGAACAAAATTACGTCGAAGATTGAATATCAAGTTGTTTATGATGAGAAAGTAATGAGGGAACTGAAAAGGTTTAATTTGTATGAACAGGAGCTGAAAGACACCATAAAAGAATTAATTGTGGATAAACAAGATTTCATAACGCTAGATGAACTACTTTCCTTTGTATCAGATCTAGGAGGAAAGACTTTAGGTTTTTCAGAGCATTTAATTATTCCTGTTCTTTTCAGAATTCTAAACATGGAGAGAATTGGATCCTTGCTAGTAGATAACCAAATTGATGAAATATACTTGGATTCGAGTAAATCTTATTTATACATTGATCATGCTCAGTATGGTAGGTGTTCTTCCCAAATTCGGTTATCCAAAAAAGAAATTGACTCTTTTATACATAGGGTAGCTCTCGAGAACGATTTTAATTTAAATCGAGAAAATCCAACAATGAAGGGGGATTTTGTGACTAAGCTATTTCATACACGAATAACGGTTGACATTCCACCTTTACTGATAGATGATATTCATTTAGATATACGGAAGTTTCGTCATCACAATTTTCATCTTAAGGATTTGATTGATATCGGGAGTATCACGAAATCTCAAGGAATTTTTCTAAGTAGTATAATGAGTAATTTAGTATCCCTCTCCATTATCGGTCCTCCAAACTCGGGAAAGACAACTCTGCAAAATGCTCTATTAGAATTTATTCCTTCTCATTTCAGAGTTTTATCTGTAGAGGATGTACTAGAAACTTCAAGTTTGAGGAGGGGTAATCAGGTAAGATTTAGGCTTGGTTATGATCCTCATGAAAGCAATATCTATACAAAAGCAATGGAAATTCAAAAATTATTACATAGAAGTCCTGATTATGTCAACTTAGGAGAACTTTCTACAAAAGATAATTTTATAGCACTCTTGAATGTTCTTTCGGTTGGTATACCCTCGATCCAGACAATTCATGGAAAAGATCCCAATTATTTGCTCTTACGATTACAAGATATTTATAAAATTCCTATAAGTCTCATTAAAACGTCATTCCCTCATGTGTTTGTTGAGATGGATACAGTTTGGAGAGAAAACATCCGTAAGAGATTTATTATTAGAATTGCAGAGCTAACTCCAGAAGGAGATATCTTGACAATTTCTGATAGGCAAAAGGATCGATTTATTGACTCACAGATTAATACACATTCTTCTTTTACCATTAATTATCTCGAAACAAGAAATCTGGACATGATTTGAAGGATAAGTCCTTTGTCTCAGATAAGGGGGTATTTGGTTTAGGAATTACTACTTACAGATATAGAATATTTTATGGTTCTTATATACAAGTAAAACATTTATTTTTGAACATGTATCGATTAAGTCAGAAAGACGAATTAAATTCTTATCTAATACTATTAAGGAGTCAAATAATTCTAATTATTGACATATTAGATATTAATCAATTTGAGGGGATTTCTTCATCGATTATTGGCTTATTCGTTGAAGTTCTACCCTTTCTTCACGTGATTGCACTTCTAATATCATACTTATCTTTGATATCAGGAGGAATAACATATTTACTAGATGAAAGGGAAGAAAATGGTAAGAAAATGATCATCCGTGCACTTAGTATAATTACATTATTCATTTTCATATTTAATGATTTTTCTCCCAAGAATAATATGAATTCGCCAAATCTTGAGCAGCTTGAATCTTTTACATCTTTCGTTAGTATGTATCTCGTATTTATTCTTGCTACAGTATCTCTAATTTTTCTCATTGGCAACTGTGGGTTATATATTATTAATCCAGAAAAAAATTTTGTTAAAAATATAAGAAAAAGTATAATTTGTCTTTTAGTTGTCATTATTCCCCTTGGAAATAACTTTCCTAATTTTCCCACTTGGAAGTGGTAATAAAATGCTAGAAGTAATAGTTGTTCAGATAATTAAGGAAATTATTTCGATTTTTATCTCGATACCTTTTGGACTCCTTTCACTTACCTTAGGGTCGATACTCTATGTTCCTACTGGTACTAAATTTGGAAAGTATGCAATAATATTTGGATTATTGATTTTAACTCTAAACGTGTATATTGTATAATCACAATTATATCATTTAGAACTAATATAATTGGAATAAATCAGGTTTTGGGATTACCAAATACTATAGTAACTCTTAACTTTGCATTAAATCGTACGGTATTCATCAGTTAACAGAAAAAATAGAAGAGGAATTTTATTTGCTTGAAGAAGTTCTTTTTCTGTGATCAATAACTCACTCAGAGTTTCGAAATCCTTAATGAATCAAATTCTCTATGAAACTACATAAATCATTTTTAATTTTGCATTAGTTGATTAATGCTCAAATTCTGTGCGAACTGCTCAGACAAAAAATTTCTAATTCCTTTCTAATCCAATAATTCTTACTCAGCTGATACTATGACTGGGAGAATACACTATGTGGACACCAGAACTAAAAAAAATTAGTCAAATCCAATTTGGTATTTTATCACCTGATGAAATTCGAAAAATGGCTGTTACTAAGATCATTACAGCTGATACCTACAATGAAGATGGTACCCCTATCGAGGGAGGACTAATTGATCGACGACTTGGCACAATAGAACCTGGTCAGAGATGTAAGACGTGTGGAAATCAAGTAGGTGATTGTCCAGGACATTTTGGTATGATTGAACTGGCTCGACCAGTTATACATGTCGGCTATGCAAAATCTATAATATACAAACTCCTTCGATCCACTTGTCGTGCTTGCTCAAGAATAATTCTTGATTCTATTACTAATAAGAATTACCACAAACAGATGGATGAATTTGCGGAAAAAGAAGATCTCAAATCGGCCTCTGAATTAATAAAAGAGATAATTAAGGAGGCAAAAAAGAAAGCAGAGTGTCCACACTGCAGCCAACCTCAATATAAAATTAAGTACGAAAAACCAACGAGCTTTTTTGAGGAAACACCAGAGGGATCTGTAAGAATAACTCCTTCAGAAATTCAGAAACGATTCGAAGGTATCCCTACGTTGGATTTGAGATTATTAGGAATAGATGCACATCATTCTAGACCGGAATGGATGATCATTTCAGTATTACCTGTTCCTCCGGTGTCTGTACGTGCATCCATCACGCTAGAATCTGGAGTTAGAAGTGAAGACGATTTAACACACAAATTAGTAGACATTATAAGAATAAACCAGCGATTAAGAGAAAATATTGAAGCTGGAGCCCCTCAACTCATTGTAGAAGATTTATGGGAGTTACTCCAGTACCATGTAACAACTTTTATGGATAATGAAGTTGCAGGTATTCCCCCAGCTCGTCATCGATCTGGAAGAGCACTTCGTACTTTAACTCAACGATTAAGAGGAAAAGAGGGCCGTTTTAGGGGAAATTTATCTGGAAAAAGAGTTGATTTCTCAGCACGTACTGTTATTTCACCTGATCCTAACATTTCTATTAACGAAGTAGGCGTTCCAGAGCAGATAGCTAAAATCTTAACTGTTCCCGAACGTGTAACGGAATGGAATATTGAGGAAATGAAGGAACTGGTTATGAATGGTCCAAACCCCGACATTGATGAGAAAACGGGTGTTTCACGATCAGGATCTAATTATATAATTCGTCCAGATGGAAAACGGATCGATCTAAGATTCGTCGGAGATTTAAATAAAACTGCAGAAATGATTGATCAAGGATTCATTGTCGAGCGCCATCTTCGTGATGGGGATATGGTTCTTTTCAACAGACAACCCTCCCTTCACCGTATGTCAATAATGGCTCATGAAGTACGAGTAATGCCTGGCAAGACCTTCCGGTTGCATTTGTGCGTTTGTACACCTTATAATGCAGATTTTGATGGTGATGAAATGAATTTGCATGTGCCTCAAAGCGAAGAGGCACGGGCTGAAACTAGAGTACTCATGCGAGTTCAGGAACAAATTCTCTCTCCGAGATATGGAGGCCCCATTATTGGTGCCCTGCATGATTACGTCTCAGCTGCTTTCTTATTAACAAGAAAAAAAACATTAATCTCGAAAGAAGATGTATGGCAGCTTCTACTTGCAGGAAATTATGATGCCGAACTTCCTAAACCTGCTATAGCATATCCAGAAGAATTATGGACAGGAAAACAAGTTTTTAGTTTATTATTACCTCCTGATGTCAATGTAACAACAAAAGCGCGCACCTGTCGAAAAAATGAATTATGCAAGAATGAGCTTTGTGAATATGACAGTTATGTGTATATACGAAATGGTCTTCTACTTTCGGGTGTAATCGACCGACGTGCCATTGGAGCTGATGAATCAGAAAGCGTTTTGCATGTAGTTGTGAAAGATCACGGCAGTGACCGAGCACGGGAATTTCTAGATTCACTAACCCAAATGTTACTAGAGTTTCTATCTCATGAAGGGTTTAGCCTTGGTTATTCAAATGTTAATCTTCCCGATGAAGGTAAGAAAAGAATCAATATGTTAATAGAAGAAAAAGAAAACGCTGCAAATGAAATGATAGAAGCATATCGTAGAGGGGAATTGGAGTCTTTACCTGGAAAATCTCTTGAAGAAACTCTTGAAATGAGAATTATGAGTATTTTAGCTAAAGCAAGAGATAGTGCGGGTAGAGTTGCGAACGATTATATGGGAATATCAAATTCTGCAGTTGTTATGGCTTCAACTGGAGCCAAAGGAACTCAACTTAATATTGCACAGATGGCTGCGTGTGTTGGCCAACAATCAATTAGAGGGGAGAGAATTTTGAGGGGGTACAGAAAACGTGCTTTACCTCATTTCAAAAAGAATGATATTGGTCCTGTTGCAAGGGGTTTTGTGCGTGCAAATTACAGATCGGGATTATCACCAACGGAATTTTTCTTTCATGCACAAGGTGGACGTGAAGGACTCGTAGATACAGCAGTAAGAACCTCTACAAGTGGATACCTTCAAAGAAGATTAGTAAATGCCCTTCAAGATCTGCATGTCAACTATGATATAATTGTTAGAACAACTGAAGGTGATGTAGTGCAGATGAAATATGGAGAAGATGGAGTAGATCCTATGAAATCGTACCATGGAAGACCAGTAGATATCGATACAGTCATTGAGGAAATCATATCGTCCGAGGAGAACTAAGGAGGAATTACCATGGCAAGTCTATCAAAAGACAAAATCTATGCCCTAATAAATGAACGAGAAGAGAGGTTTCCTAAAAGTATACGATCAGATCTTTTTAATAAACTTACAGATGTTCCTGATCTAAAAGAAAAGCTTGTACGAAAAATTCTCGACTCAGTTGAAGATGCTTACCTACGTTCCTTAGTTGAGCCTGGTGAAGCAGTTGGAACGGTTGCAGCTCAATCAATCGGCGAGCCTGGAACGCAGATGACCTTGAAAACTTTTCATTATGCAGGTGTAGCCGAACTAAATGTAACATTGGGATTGCCAAGGTTAATTGAAATTCTTGACGCACGAAAAAATCCTGCTTCTCCGTATATGACAGTCTATTTGGAAAAACAATTATCAAAGGATAGAGAGAAAGCGCAAGAAGTTCAACGTATGATTGAATTATCAACAATAGAATCGATTAGTGATGATATTACTGTTGATTTAGCACTAATGCAAATTAAAATAACCCTGAATAGTGTTTTAATGTCTGATAAAGGAATCACTCCTGATTTAATTGTTGAAAAATTATCAAAATTAAAAAAGGGGGAAGTTCTACAAGATCAGAACGAAATTATTGTGGATTCCAAAGATTTAACGATTGATGAAATCTATAAACTAAATGAAAAAATCAGGGATCTTAAATTAAAGGGGGTTAAGGGAATTACAAGAGTTATTATGTCTAAAGATCAAGAACTTGATGAATGGGTGCTATATACTGCAGGAAGTAACCTTCCCGATGTGTTAAGCATATCGGGAGTTGATCCTACAAGAATTAAAACGAATCACATTCAAGAAATTCGTGATACTCTAGGTATAGAGGCAACACGACAGGCGATTATCGATGAAGCCACAGCTGTTTTACAGGAACAAGGGCTTGATGTTGATATAAGACATATTATGTTGGTCTCTGATATAATGACCCAAGACGGTAATTTACGTCAAATTGGACGTCATGGAATTAGTGGAGAAAAAGAAAGCGTCCTAGCAAGAGCTTCCTTTGAAGTTACCGTAAAACATCTATTAAACTCTGCAGCAAGAGGAGAACTAGATAAGCTCAGAGGAATTACTGAAAACGTAATTATAGGGCAAATAATACCGCTTGGAACAGGAACAGTTGATTTAATAATGTGGCCTGGATACCAGAAACGAAGCGATCAAACAGAGGACGAATAAATATGAAACCAGATATAGAAAAAGCTATAAATATGGCAATGAGTACAGGAAAAGTAAGAATGGGTTACAATGATGTGATAAAAAGCGTATTAAATGGGAAAGTAAAAGCTACGATTGTTTCAAGCAATTTACCGGGCAATATTGCAGAAGAATTGAAAAGAAACTGTGAGCTTTCAAAAATACCAATAATTTCATATGAAAAGAGTGGAAAAGAGTTGGGGGCCGTATGTGGACGTCCACACAAAGTATCAACAATCGCCATCTTGGATCCAGGAAATTCAAAGATTCTTGAATATATTGAATAGGAAGTTCACTTTTGTCCAATATACGAATGTCGCAAGATGAATTGAGCTTAATATCGACATTAGAAGGAATAACAGGGGCTCTAGCTATCGATTGTATTTGGGAAAAAGAAGATAACAGAGTTATCTTTATTGTTCGTCGAAATGACACAGGAAAAGTTATTGGAAGGGGAGGAACTACAATTCAAAGACTTCGTGAGTATTTCAAGAAGAATATTGAAGTTGTGGAATATTCAGAAAGAATCGAAAAATTTGTAACAAACACATTAGCACCTGCAAAAACAAAAAACGTTGAAATTATTGAAAAATCAGGCAAGAAAACAGTGATCGTTACAGTGATTCAAAGAGAAAAAGGAAAAGCTATTGGCAAAAATGGTAGAAATATACAGCGGTCACGTCTGCTACTAAAAAGACATTTTGGGGTAAATAATGTAATTATTCAATGTCCGAATTGACCTAACAACGTGAAGGTAAAGCCAAACTGTTCAAAAACCTAACAAAAAACAAAGTTAAACACGTTTATTGCGACTTTAAACAATATTTCTAAGAGAAAACAAAACTCACATTCATCTACAAAGATTAGGCGAGAAAACATGACTGGATTGAAATCACCACGGGGCGAATTCGCAGCAAATAAGCTGGTCAAGAAACGGAAAAAATTCCGATGGAAGAGTACAACATATAAGAGAAAAGTGCTCCGTTTGAAGGAAAAATATGACCCTCTCGAAGGTTCTCCGCAAGCTCGTGGGATTGTGATTGAAAAAGTTGGTATTGAATCAAAACAACCAAATTCAGCTATCAGAAAATGTGTACGAGTTCAACTTATCAAAAATGGAAAACAAGTTACAGCTTTTGTACCTGGAGATGGGGGATTACTATTTATTGATGAACATGATGAAATTTCAATCGAAGGGATCGGTGGAGGAAAAGGAGGAGCCGTAGGAGATCTTCCAGGAGTACGATATAGAGTAGTCCATGTCAACGGAGTAAGTCTAAAAGCTATGCTCTCGGGAAGAAAAGAAAAACCAATGCGGTAGTTTCTATCTCTAATAAACTCATTTCTTTTTATGAAATGAGGGGGAGAGAAAAATTTTTAGTAATATCTCTTGAAATGTTCCTTTGTACAGATGTCATTCCCTAAAAAGAGTCAATTTGTTCTTCATTATCCTAAAAAAATGGATTTATTGAGAAGTGAACATGTATTATTTAATGAAATCAAGTCATTAGTAAATAATATTGAAACATTCAAAAATCCCAAAATAGGTTTAGAACAATATTCACTCCCAAGTGATCTAATCGCGTTTATCCTCATTCTGACTAGGAAGGATTTAATTAATAATAATATTGTTGACTTAGGTTGTGGTACTGGTAGGTTTACTCTTCCGATATCAAAATTTTTTTCTGAAAGAGTCATTGGGGTTGATAGCGATTTTTCTGTTCTTAATCAACTTCGTTCTGCTATGAATAAGCTTCATTTGCATGTTGATCTTCTAAATACTTCAATTGAATTTGTAGAGCCAAGTAACTGGAAAAATCTCTTCCAAACGACTATTATGAATCCTCCTTTTGGAACTCAGAGGAGAGGTATTGATCAAGTATTTCTCAGAAAGTCACTTGCTTATTCTGAAGTAGTAATTTCTTTGCATAAGACAAGTACTAAATCACGTAACTTGTGGAAAAGAATTGCATCTTCTTATAATAAACGATCAACAATACTTGCTACTATAGAGTTTTCTGTACTTCGAACATTTAAATTTCATCTCCATGATCAGCATAATGTGAAAGTAGATCTTATCCGATTTTCCAATAAGGATTCTAGTTAAAATTAGTATTGATTACTACATAGATCCAATCTGAATTCTATCAAGGACTAATATCTACACGAATTACTTAGTAGAGTGATGAAAAAAACGGATCAATCTCTAGTAGAATATTAAAATTATTCCCCATTACCTACCATTGGGATTGGAAATGAGTAAAAGACTTGTAGAAAATTCAACTCAAAACCGAGTTGTACCAGGTGACAAAATTGCAGTCATAGAGGAATTTTTACCTGACGAGACATGCTTTGAGCAGGATGGAAGCATATTATCTACGACCACAGGTGAAGTAATAACTGACCTGAAAAAACATAAGATCACAGTAAAACCAATTAAAAATTTATTTATCCTCAAGAGAGGAGACGTTGGTGTTGGTAGAGTTGTATATGTAAAAAAACAAATTGCTTCTGTAGATATTCATATGATAAATGATACAAAAGTTCCTTTACCAATGAATAGCATCTTGCATGTATCTGAAGCTTCAAGAAGATTTGTTAAAAATATGTACGAGGTAACCCGCCCTGGAGATTGGCTTAAATTTAGAATTGTAAGGAAGATGAAACCTATATACATCAGTCTGATTGGTGAAGGGTTAGGAGTAGTAATTGCTCAATGTAATCACTGTGGACACGATTTAGAATTCTACAGAAGAAACGCCTTGAAATGTCCAAATTGTAGCCTAATTCAAAATCGAATAACTGCAAATTCATTTGGGAAACTAGTAACCTCTTTTACGAGGACTTCACAAAATGAAACCCGATGACAAAAAGTTTTGGGAACAATTAACCGATAAGAATGATCGCTGGCGCAAGAAAAGAAAAGGGAAAGAAGATTTCCAGACAATTAATGCAGTAATTGATGGAAATACAACAAAAATATTATCAGGTCTTCAGAGTAAGGGGATTATTGATTCTATTTCCGGAACAATAGCATCTGGTAAGGAATCGGGAGTTTTTCTCGCAGAACTCGGCTCAAAAGGGAAATTGAAATGTGATGATCTCTCTATACAGTCACCAATTGTTATTAAAATCTTTAGGACTAGTACACTGAATTTCAGGACTATAGAAAAATATATTTCAGGAGATATTCGGTTTAGGAAGTACAGCAAAAAAACTAGAAGTTTAGTGAAATTATGGGTTGAGAAAGAGTATAGAAATTTGAGTAGATGCATGCTTGCTGGAGTTAACGTACCAAAACCTATTTTAGTGAAGAATAATGTACTCTTAATGGAATTAATTGGACAAAATGGAATTCCTTCTCCTTTGCTAAAAGTAAGTCCAAATGAAGCTACTCAACCAATGATGAACGCAATATTGGACCAGATTAAGAGAGTTTACCAAAAAGCTGGGCTTGTACATGCAGATTTATCTCCTTATAATATCTTAATAAAAGAATCTACTCCGTATCTAATAGATATGAGCCAAAGTGTAACAACTTCTCATCCAAAAGCAGAAGAATTTTTGGAACGAGATTTAGACAATATACTTTACTATTTTTCAAAAAGAGGAATTAAAACACCAGAAGCAGAATCTGTTCTTGACTCAATTGTTGATAATGAAACTAAAACCGATGAGGATAAGATCTCCAGACAATAGATATGAGGAAATGATTTAATGAGTATCTCATGCCGAATAAGAATCCCAAGAAGTAGGATAGGGGTATTAATTGGAAAAAAAGGAGAAACGAAAGCAGAAATAGAATCACTTGCTGGAGTAGATGTAAAAGTTGATAGTGATGATGGATCTATAGTGATTTTGTCCACTGAAAATACAATAGATCCGACGTACGTTTGGAAAGCACGAGATATTATAAAAGCAATTGGAAAAGGTTTTAATGCAGATAAGGCTTTTTACCTGATTGAAGACAACACTTTTTTAGAAACAATTCAGCTAGAAGGCTCTAAGAATAATATACTGAGATTAAAATCTCGTTTGATCGGAGAGAAGGGAAAAGCTAGATCTATGATTGAGACTGGAACGGATACGTATATTTCAATTTTTGGATCACATATCTCTATAATTGGAGAAATAGCGGAAATTCGCTCTGCAAGAGAAGCTATAGATATGCTAATCAGAGGATCAAAACATGGAACAGTCTATAGACTCCTAGAGCAGAAACGTTTCAAATTAAAGCAAGATCCGATGAAAATTTGGAAAGATCCACCTCCTAAAGATAATTGAAAGCTTAATAAAACACAACTAAATAATCAGAAATCAAGTCATTGGGCCGATAGCTCAGCTTGGTAGCAGCGCCTGGTTTGCATCCAGGAGGCCGTGGGTTCAAATCCCACTCGGTCCATATCACACTCTTTTAATAATTTTTACTTTGCAAAACAAATCTACGTAATTTTTGAGAGCATTAAATAATTTCAAATAGCCGATAGGTATTTTTCAGACAATAGATAGCGGTTTGTAACAAAAAAAGTCAAGATGAGCTGCATCTAAGTAAATAAAGACCCAAGTTCTCGTAATAGCTCATCTGCATTTATCAAAAGCCAATCTAGGACTCCTGTAACTATTGAAAAAATTAACAAAAAACCGAATAAACTCAATCCTATCAATATTCCTTCTTCCACAAGTGGAGAACCTCTTCTTTTAATTCGTATTCTTGTGTTTATTGAATGAATACCTTTCAAACTATAACGCCTTTTCATCATTCCACCATGAAATCAAGAAAAAAATTCTTTATAATATCCCCAAATTTAGTGTTTTTTAGGAGTTTAAATTAGACTCAATTACTAAGGGATTAGGTGTAATTATTGCAGTTAGTTCCTTCGAAAGAAAAAAAACCATTGAAAATAGTTCTTTTGGGAGAAGGGGGTGTAGGAAAAACAACAATTTCGAAATCATACATCGATAATTATTTTTTCACAAAATCGAAACAAACGATTGCAGTAGAGTTCCATTCGAAGATTATTACTCATTCTGATAAGGGAGTGAGCAAGCTACAGATTTGGGATCTTGGTGGTCAAGAGCATTTCAAACACATGGGAGTCTTTAGTGAATTTTGTAAGGGTGCTGATGCCGCATTACTTTGTTTCGACCTTACTGATCTTTCTTCCTTATTCAATCTAAGTGAATGGCTTGAGTTTATCACACCTGCTATTCCCCGATTTTTAATTGGTACAAAATCCGACTTAGCAACTCAAGATGAGAAAAATTTCGATTTAGCGAGATATATTCAAAGGTTTAATTGTGTAACTTCTTTTAAATGTTCAGCTAAAGATTTAAAATCGGTTATAAATATTTTTGAGAAAGTTCTATTGACAATCGAAAGAAAAAACAGTAAATTAACGAACATATCTTCAGATTCAAATACTCAATTATCTAATAAACTATTAGTTTCATGAGGAATTAATGATGCAAAAATTATTGAGAAAAACGATAAATGCACGATCTTCGCGGATACCTAGTGGAGTAATCGGCTTTGACAACCTTGTAAATGGTGGATTTAGAGAGCATTCGGTCAACGTGATTATTGCGGATCCTGGGTGTGGAAAATCCACTTTTTGTTGGCAGTATTGTTCATCTGATCTACACACTCCAGCTCTCTATGTGTCACTAGAGCAAAATATAAATTCGGTATTAAGAGACTGTAGTGATATTGGATTGAAAAGCTTTGGTGAAAAATACAGAGAGGGGAATTTACAATTCCAAGTTGCTTTTAATGCCGACTCAGAATTAACTTCAGGAGAAATTGGTTTAAGATTTTTTATGAATGAACTCCCTAAATATCTTGAAATAATAAAAGAAACCGCTTCAAAATATTCGGGAGGAATACGAATAGCAATTGATCCTTTGACACCATTACTTTTAGAAATTTCAGACCCAAATCAACAGCGTAACGCAATCAATCGAATTTTTTCATCTCTTAGAGAGATTGGAACAGCCGTAGTCACATTAGAAAAAGGTTTTGGAGATGTCTTAGCTAGAATCCCTCTTTTTCTATCCGATTCCATTATAGAACTAGAACATATTGGATTAGGAGGCATCTACAATCGAACAATGAGTATTAGAAAATTTAGAGGATCGTCACACTCTGAAACTCCTCAACCTATCAGTTTTCAAAAAGAAAAAGGATTAATTGTTTATGAAATCTCCAATAAGTAATATGGATGATCAGGCCTTAAAATTATCCAGAGCAATCTCATCAATCCAAATAGAAGCTGACCATCTTTTTACATTTCGAGATGTAAGAGCAACAATTCTTTTTCGCTTAGATGGAAGAGTTTTAACCTCTTTTTATAATCCAGAAACTTCTAGTTCTATCCTAACTGTTATTAGATGGGTAAAAGACATTATTTCAAAAACAAAAGAAGAACTCAAACATGGTGCTAGATCTATAAAATATAATAAACAAATAGATCAAAATGAAGCACTTCCAGTTTATTTCTACCGTGCTGGTAACTCAGGGATTTTAGTTGTGATATTACATTCTAGGGCGAATACTGGATTAATGGAAATAGAGATGAGCAGAACTGCGAAGCGTTTAGGAATAGTAATAGATAGAAAACAATCAATAGGTGATTTAGAGCAATGAAAACTTCCGTTGGACTTTGTATAAATCACGATCTAAAATTCGCAACAAAGACAGCTCTTCAACAAGCTGAAACTGAGTTAAATACGGAACCAACTGGAATTCTTTACTTTACTGGAACCCATCCTGGTGGTAAGAAAGTATATAATCAATCTTTAAAGATTATCAAGAAAACATATCCAACTATTCCTTTAGCAGGATGTTCGGGGACTGGAATAGCGAATAGTAAGGATTATGGTCTGAAAGGAGCTGCAATCATGCTTTTTTCAGGTATATCGGTCAGTACACATTTAATTAAGCGTTTCCGTCTTAGGACAGGAACCAAAACCAAAGAAATTCTAAAAAAATGTATAACCATTGAAAATAAAGAATTAAAACAGAATTCTTCTACAAGTTTCATCTTTTTTCCTCCTGGTCTAGGATTTCCGAAACTTATGGTAAATTTAATGAATCATAGACTTGAAGGATTTAATCCATTTTTTGCCTTAAATAATCGAATCTGGAGGGATGTACCAGCTCTTTCCCGGTTCACAGGGAAAGTTGTTAATTTTCTCATGAATCTCTTTGGCATTGGAATATCATATTCATCAGCATGGCCTTTATTTCAAGAATTATATCAACGAGGTATTCATTATACCGGTACATTTGGGGTAGATCCCATTTCAATGAGTAAATCGTATCAATTTTACAATTATAAGGCATTTAAAGATTCTATGACATTTATATCACTTAGCTCTCCTGATTTAAGATTCATGAGTAAAACTGATACTGGAGCAACGGTAGATTTCCAGAAACCTTTCTCTCTTGACAGTTATTTGGATGGAGGATTTATTCCGCGAATAGACGGTCAATGGGGAGCGAAATCTTTACTTAAAATATATGAAATGGAGAGTACTCCAGAAATTCTTGAAGAATGTACCCAAAAATATTTCTATTACCACCCCTTTAAGCCTTTATGTATTTTAGATGATAAGAAGAGTCAAAATTTATATGGACTTTCAATAAATCCAAATCTTAATCATGCTTTAATTACTGCACCGAATCAGGTTGCTAAAAAACTATATGTCAATCATAAAGATAAATATCAATCGTATATCTGTAATCAAAGTGCGGTAACAATTGAGAATTTACTAGATGAAAGCTTATCTTCTTTAATTGGAAACAACACAAAATTTGGCCTATTCTTTGATTGTGGTAATCGTGCAATGATTGTTGGAGATCGATTTCAACAGTATATGGAACATTATGCCCAGATATTAGGAAAAATTCCGTATCTTGTCATTATATCTGGAGGGGAGGTTAATTCTCAATCATTCCCCATTGTTAATTTCAGTTTAGTCTCTAGTGTTGCACAACAGCTTACTCCTGCTTAATCAAGAATGATTGTTTATGAACAGGAGATTAAACAAATGTTATATGTTGATACCTTATTGGGTGTAAAATATTATCCGAAAGAACTGAAAAGCCTAACATTGAGGTTTTTTAGTCTTGAACTCATCATTACAGTAATTTATCTTAGCCATGCATGGATTTCTTTATATTATATCTCAATTCTTGGATCATACGCACTTTTTGGTAGTATCGTAGCCATTGGTATGTTCTTTGGGATTGTATTAGATCTTCCATTAGGGATGCTCACTGACAAGTTTGGTCAAAGAGGGGCCTTTTGTGCGGCTTTAGGATGTTTAACGATTTATTACCTAGGATTAATTTTTGCTACGAGTTCGTTTCAGCTATTATGTCTTGAAATATTAGTAGGTATATTTTCTGCCCTTCTTTCAGGTTCATTTATTGCATGGTTTCTGAATTCTTGGGAAAATATTGTGGATAGAAATGAAAAAAGTGAGAGACTATTTCGAAGTACAATGGGCAATGTGAAATTCGTTAAAATGATCGCAGTTTCCTCTTTAACCATTTTGGGAGGAATTTTATTGTACCAAGTGCATCTAGCTCCCCAATTGATATTTTTATTACAGGCATTTATTGCATTAGTGGGTTTCATTCTTGGATTTATTATTATGGTGAACTATAACCCTGTAGGGAGGAATATACATGTTCGCTTAACATCTGAGAATAATAAGTTCCATCTTTTTTCAAATATTAGAAATTTGGGGAATAATTTACGGATAAAATACCTCGCTGTCTCACCCTATTTTCTTAGTTTTGGTATCCTTAGTTTTACTTCACTGGCTTTCACAACTATTGTTTTTCCATTAATTATTTATTCTTTATTATCTTCTGATAATGTTGTGAATGGAGAATATGTCAAAATTGATTTTAGTTCACTCGCTATATTGATTATATCTTTAATTAATTCTATTACAGATTTTATATACGGAGTTTCAAGTAGGTTTTCAGGTAGATTCACATCATTTATTAAATCTCCCCGTCAAGGATTAGTTGCATTTTATACTCTGAATTTCCCTCTAGCTTGGATTTTATTTTTCTTTATTCTCCTAGTGAATATCAGTTATTATTGGCGTCTGATATTTATTATAATTATTTTCTTGAGTCGGCTCATTATCAGTGGGTTGACCTCAGGACTTCATTGGCATTTATATTACGATATAACACTATCAGAATATCGAAGCTCTCAAGAATCTTATTTGAATACGTTGTCTCTCACAGTCTCTATAATCGGATTTAGTATTCTTGGATTTATTTTGGAGAAAATAGGATTTTTAGAAACATTACTATTTCTTTTCATGCTTAGCGTTACTGGGATCCTCCTTCTGTTTAAAGCTAAGGAAGTCGGGTCAAAAAATTCAACAAACCTAAGGAACTCAAAATAACAATCATGAGGACAACAATTCAATCCATTACTCTGATAATACCCTGCAAAAAGAGAAAAAAGAAGGAATAGGGATAAATTTATTTCTAGTTAATCCCTAGGAACCCACGTAGAGCAGGATTCATCTCAGCGACCCGTTCTTTGCTAATTAGTTCAAAGTATTGCCTCATAATACTAACAGAGAGGAGAATTCCCATACCTGAACCGATTGCCCCCAAGAAGTCAGCAAAAGCGGCAAGAATCCCAATGAAAAGGCCACCGATAATTGCAATTGTCGGGATATACATTTCAAGGCGTCGTTCAACAATTTTTTTGCTTCGTCTCCATCCAGGCATCTGCATACCCGATTGGAGAAATTGACTTGCAACATCTCTTGGGCCCATACCCGCTGTCTCCAACCACATCATAGAAAAGACCACTGAAAGGAGAATCAGAATGATAGCGTATATAAAGGCTCGTGTGAGAGAACTCAATGGATCTGCGAAATTAATAACACCTTGATCCCCAATTAATGAACGCGGAGGTGTTAAAAAGTACACAAGTCCTCCTATTGGAACATATTGATTATTTACAGCATCCAGTCTAAACGTTCCAAGAATTTGTGTCAATAGACTTGTTGAATTTTCACGGCCAGAGCTATTCCAAATCATCTGGGCTATAAAGTATATATCTGCAAATACCGCTGAGGTTAGAATTACCGGGATATTTGAGACGTAGAGTAATTTTATAGGATAAGTAGACCTAATTCCTTTATATTGAGCATAAGAAATTGGAATTTCTATTCTCATTGATTCAAAATAGATCACAATAACGAATACGACAAGTGTAGCGATTACTGAGAGGATAGACAAAGAAGGTAAATTTAAATTGTGGGCTGGATTAGTGCTATACCTGAAAAACAGGTTTCCAAAAGCAGATAATGGTCCTTCTTCTCCTAACCAGTAAATAAATGCTAGAACAATTCCACGTGCAGAAGTTACTCCATTTGGCCCTTCCAAAATATTATTTGGGGCAAACAATCCTTGGAAGATCTGTAACCCGACTCCTCCAGCAATAAATAACGAAATTCCTGAGCCTAAACCCCAGCCTTTTTGTATCATCTCATCTAACAAGATAATAATAATTCCTGCGGTCAATAATTGTGAAATAATCCCTACTTGAGAGCTAAGAGATAGATCTGTACCATAAGTTCCACCTATGATAAAAGCGCCAGCCTCTATGATTGTCATCAAAACGGACATAACTTTCTGAGCGCCAGTATAGAGGGACCTTTCCTCTGGATCTCCCATATTGACATTAATTATCTTTGAACCAACCAAGATTTGCATAATTAATCCTGCAGTTACTATAGGCCCTATCCCTAGCTCAGCAAGTGATCCCTGTGTGGAAGCAGTAATAGTCCTCATAAAAGCAAAAGGATCCCCTTCTCCTAAATCTGCACCGATAATGGGTGTAGAAGTCATAACAAAATATATTACAAGGGCAGCAAAAGTCCAGATCATTTTTTCATTGAAATGAACTTCACGAGTAGGTTTTACAACCTCAGGAGTAATTGACATAAAGGGTCGAACAGCTTGTAGAAATCTGGATGTCATTAAGAAAACCTCGAAGGTTAAGTCCATCTACCAAGTTTATTCAGGCATAGAATACTATTCTAATGTTATCTCAGCACGAAAAAACTTGTTTTTAACCTTATGTGGACGGAGATTTATAATTCATTTATTTTTTTTCTATTACTAGATCCATTTAATATCAAGGAATCGCCAATTTAATCCTAATTTTTACCTTATACAGTAAATAAGGGATGATTTGAGCCAAAAAAACTGGCAAAGAATAGAAGGGAAATACTAAAGAATGAAGGCAATTTTATATTGCTTGAAAGACCATTTAATATCAATTAATGTTATCGTATAGTGAAAGTCAGCGAATTTTTGTTTTAAAGTCATTTTTATTAGCGAAAGTTGGGAAATCTACTAATTAAACTAAGAACAAAATATTTTACACTCTGAAAAACGAGAACCATTCAGTATTATTCCTTAAACTTAGGGAGTAAAGTTAAAGATTGCACAGAAGCTTATTCTAAAGAACCCTAAAGTTGATTGTAAAGATATAACGGAGTTTTTATAAATGAAGAAAATCTTAGGAAATGGTTTGCGTTTTTTACTACTCGCCATAGTTATTACTTCGACATTCTTGATCGCTAATCCCCAAGTTAACGCTGGTGAGGCGAGTTCGAGCACCGATTCAGTGAACACAAAAAACAGTAATTTAAACATCACAGATTTAATGTATTTCGATGTTACTGAATTTACTAACACAAGTCATCTAATTAATGTAGATCGAACAATAACTGCAAACCAATATGGATATACTTCATCTAGAACAGAGATTCAGATATCAAGCAATAGTTCCACTGAAATCAACGCTTTAAATTATATTCTTCCAACAAATGAGTATAATAGCTCCAAGTATTTCAAAATTTACTCACAGAATGATACAGAGACTGAAAACACAGCATATGATGTTCACATTGGAAATCAAACAACAGAAATTGTTATAAAATTTCCTTCAGTCGGTTCTGAGGAGACAGTCACTCTAATTATGGATATGGATCATCCGAACGCCATAACTTATGATCAAAACGATGAACTTGTGGAGTCGGAATATCCTTACCATTTTAATTTAAGTTTTTTACCTTTACTTACCATTCCCATTACTTCTTACACTTTAAAATGGATGGTAGGAAAAGATATTAGTATTAATATAAATAATGAATCATTAAGGCCAACAGAAACAAATTTTACTGGAAATATTAATCAAGAATTAACTACTCTTCGTTACGAGGAAATTCAAGAATTATCATCAATTAATCGGGAAGTTCTAAATCAATCTGAACATGGTAACTATAATCTTACAGCTCTTGCAAATCGGAACTTTATTCCTTCCTACAAACCGAATATTGCTCATAATTTAACAGAGAATTTGACATTTGACTATTTCCAGGTTGCTGGAACTTTTATGACATTCACTTCTTTGGTGACCACTATTGAAGTATCGGAGTGGGGAAAAGTGTTCACCACGCAAGAAATACGTCTAAAAAATATAGGATTACAATCTGGACCTGTCCTATCAACCGCACTTGGAGGAACGACTTTTCCTACATTATCATTTAACGTCCCAGATTCTGCGAGTAAAATTGGAGTTAAAGATAACTACGGAAATATCACTCCAATTGTAGATGCAGATCCAGTAACACAGAAAAAAGTAATTGAGTTTAGACCAAGAGTCCAGATAGAACAAGGTGCAGAGTATCATCTCCTACTCTCGTTCACACAACCATCGACTAAGGTTATTAACAATCTCGGCGGGGGAAAAGTACAACTATTAACTGATCTGTCAACAAGCTTCAATTGTACAATTCAAGAGTACGATCTTGAATTACTATTCCCATTTGGATCATCCATATCCAGAACAAAAATTATGGATGCAACATTTGAAAGTTCATTGAGAAGTCCCGTTTCTGTTTCAGCTATTCAGAAAAAACAATTCTTAGGTCTATTTAATAGTAGAGGATATAAGTTAAGTTTTGAAGAATTAACCCCGCTTAGTAATAAGCAAATTAGAATAGAATATGGAATAAGTCCATTAAACCAACTTTATACTCCAATCTCTTTTTCATTATTCTTTTTATTAATTGGTCTAGCATACGCTCTTGTTAGAAACCTTTCATTTGGATATAAACCCTCAAAACTCGTACTTGAAGAAATACCACTAGATTTGATTAAAAGTTTCGTTAAATCGTATGAAGAGAAGACAGCAATTCGCGAACAGATACTAAGATTGGATCGCAAACGAAAATCAAAAAATATTAGTGCCCGAGAATATGAGCAGACAAAAATTATTCTCCGAAATCAACAGCAACAGAATGATCGGACTATTGTCTCTGTTTCTCGCAAACTTGCTGAGGAAAATCCTCGTATACGGTTGTCTATGCGATCAATTGAAGTTGCTGAGGCGAGTAGAGAAGATTACTTGATTAATATTGAGTCATTAGAGAAGAAGAAAACTCAAGGTCGGATTGGAAAAGAAGCTTATGCTAAGTTAAAAATCGATTATGATAATAAACTTAGAAAAGCAAACAACGAGATTGATAAAGTTTTAATTGAGCTAAGGAACTTACTTACGAAATGAGGTAGGATAATATTCCCCCAAAGATCGAGAGAAATAGGGATCTTTGTATTTTATGCTGGAAGTGCACTAAGAGCTGTCCAGCAGAAATCCTCATCTCAAATCCAAAGAGTAATAATGATGGAAAAGGATTTCTCGAAATTATCTCTCCGGAGAAATGCTTTGAATGTCGTGCTTGTGAAATCGTATGTCCTGTCAAAGCTGTAAAAATTTTCGCTGATCTAGGGCAATAACGCATTCTAATAAAAAAGACCTAAACTAAAGAATCATGTTCCTCAAAGTGATACAGGCTTTCCGTTTTTTAATATCTCATCTGGAATCTTTTCTTTATTTGTAAACAAGAAATTTCTATCTTCTTCCATATCTCGTAAATCATCAGGAAGCATGATTGGTATGGTTTTCTTGATAGGATAATATCTGGAACATTTATTACAAGTAATCAGACCTGTTTCAACTTCTTCTTTATCTTTTTCAATAATAATGAGCTTAAGTTCTTCATTCTTGCAGATTGGGCAAGCTAGTATATCCATTAAATCCATCTTCATAATAAGTCGTACTCCTTTAGTAAAAAAAGCATAATCAATGATAATCACTTCAGACGGCTCTTCTTGAGTTCATCGTTGTTAATACAACTCCTTCGGGGATAACTTCATCATAAGTGAAAGAATTCTCATCTAGAGATTAAATATGCGAGTCTTAAATTCAATTGACTGGAAGAATTATGCTACTAATAAGTTACTGGATAAATGAGTATGAGTAGTACGAAAAGAAGAATTATAATTGTAGAAATTATTAACCACTCACGGAAATGTCGCTTTTGGACTTCCTGCTTTGATAGAGAGAGCAGCTGGGAACGAAAATTCCATGTAAATATCAGAAGTATCGCCACAAGAAATATTGGCATGAGATTCTGCACAGTTTGATCAAGAAAGAAAAAATATAATGAAATTGAAATGATAAGTAAAATTCCGTAACTAATGATTGATATATCTAACAGTTTAACTGATTTGGGTAGGTTAGACCAGCCTTTAAAATCGGAACTCATTGTGTGTTCACCAAACTAAGCAGAAAGACGTTTTTTCATGAGTTATTTAGTATTTTCCATCAAAAATAAAATACCAAAACAGTGAACAATTTGCATTGAAGAAATTTGGGATGGCTTATTGGGTCCTGGCAATGAAAATTCTAATTCCATGCTATGTATTTCTTAAGTAATTTTCTTTCATTTCATAAAATTCTTATCGAGTCCCAATTTAAAATGACTGGATTGTTTCTAATGACTTACAGATTTGATTGGGGCTCTTAAACCTCCCCTTTGGTAATATATTGTAGTCATATCATTGAAGAGAGAATATTTTAAAAATCTGAGCTGAAAATCACCTATCAAACAAGATCAAAGAGAGGTTTACCATGAAAAGGATAAAAGCACTAATACTAGGAGCTGCTGGAAGGGATTTCCACAACTTCAATACATACTTTCGAAATAACGAAAATTACGAAATCGTTGCTTTCACCGCTACTCAGATACCCGATATATCAGATAGAAGATACCCCCCTACACTATCAGGTAGCCTTTATCCTGAAGGAATACCTATATATCCAGAAGATGAATTTGATGATCTTATTAAAACCCACAACATTGAACAGGTTATATTAGCTTATTCAGACTTATCTTATGGATATGTTATGAATTTAGCGTCTAAAGTTCTTGCAAATGGAGCAGATTTTCGAATTTTAGGTCCGAAACATACAATGATAAAGTCTAAATTGCCTGTAATTGCGGTACTTGCAGTACGAACTGGATCAGGAAAGAGCCAGACTACTAGGAAAATAGGAAAGATATTACGAGAGCAAGGTAAAAAAGTCGCTGTCATTCGTCATCCGATGCCTTATGGGAATTTAGAGAAGCAGAGGTGCCAAAGATTTGACTCTTATGAGGATTTAAAAAAACATGGATGCACAATTGAGGAGATGGAGGAATATGAACCTCATATTAATGAAGGAAACCTTGTTTTTGCTGGAGTAGATTTTGAAGAAATTCTTCGTGAAGCGGAAAAGGAAGCTGATGTTATTCTATTTGACGGAGGAAATAATGATTGGAGTTTCTATGAAGCTGACCTAACAATAACAATTGCTGATCCTCATCGTCTTGGTCATGAGAGATCATATTTTCCAGGTGAAGTAAATGTACGGAGAGCTGAGGTTGTTATAATAAATAAAGCAGCAACCGCACCACCTGGAAACATTTCAAAACTCAAGGAAAGTATTAAGGAATTAAATCCAAAAGCGAAAATATTAATTGCGAACTCACCAATCACTGTAGAAGATCCAAAGCTTATCTTAAACAAGCGAGTGTTAGTTGTCGAAGATGGCCCAACCTTAACACATGGTGAAATGAAATATGGAGCGGGTCATATCGCAGCAAAGCAATATAAAGCCAGAAAGATAATCGATCCAAGACCTTTTGCAATTGGAAGCATTAAAAACACTTATCAAAAGTATAAGCATTTATCAGATGTTTTACCTGCAATGGGCTATGGTGAAAAACAGATGAAAGAATTAGAAGATACTATTAATGCATCTGACTGTGAGACAGTGGTTATCGGTACACCAATAGATTTAGGAAGATTGTTATCTATAAAAAAACCATCCGTAAGAGTAACTTATGATTTAGAAGTACAAGGTCAACCTTCCCTAAAGGAAATCATAACTGATGTTATAAAGAAGAGATAGAAAAATAGTAAGTCTCTTATTATAAAATTCTATTCAAATTTCACTTGACCTAATACGTGAAAAAAGGATTTTATATCGAGAGAAACTTAATAAGTCTCCTGTGTTGACACTACGACAATGTATAAGCCAATAAGGGCTAAGATTGCACCTACAAAAGCAATAGCAATCCCTACAAATGGAGGAGAATCATTAATCATCATCCAGATTGCGAGAATTACACTAACGATAAATCCCAATCCACCGATTATTGTTGCATTATTGCCTTCATTGTAGCCAAAACTCTCACGACTTCCATAACCCATTCCTAAACCACCGACAATACCAGCAATCCATATAAAGAATAGCTCAAAATACTCTGTCCTAGCATCATCAGTTACGATAAAATCTAATCGAAATACAGCAATAGCAGTGACCAGAATACTAAAACCAAAAATAATTGTACCTAACAAAGTGGGAGTTTTCATATCAATTCACCTCAATAATTCGAAAATTATTCCTTAACAAAATTCATTGGAAAATTCATCTTTTATTTGTTTTTGTTTCAATACTCAAACTTAATCCTGAGGAATTAATCTGAAGTTTATTGACAGTAATTAGTGATAATTCGAGAAAAATTGATTAATTATCAAATAATTCTTTGAATCCTTAAGGAAATAATTGAAAACTAATTTATATCAGTGGAAAACATATTATCCCTTTAAAGGATTGAGATCCAAAAGCTATTTCAAATTCTAATATTTTGCTCAATTACATAAGTAGAATACTATCAATATGCACAAGAAGGGCCCGTGGCTTAGCCTGGATTTAAATGCTGGATGTACCATGGTGAACACAGCAATGCTAGACAGAGTACTGCGCTGCGGAAAGACACATTAATTATGGTCTTGAAGATACGCAGGGGTCATGAGTTCGAATCTCATCGGGCCCGTTTCACTTTATTTTTAGGATAATACTTTAATAACTACATAATTATCCTCGAACTCTGATTTCTCATGAAGAAAGTTTCAAAGAATGATGAAATAATGACGGGAGAAGACACACGATAATAATATATGAGCTAGATGTTATGATGAGTTTTATCTTCTCGAGTTTCTCCTTAGTATGAACATGATGTAGTAGCTCTTTCGAGTTCTAATTCAATATAATCCTAAACCCAAACCATTGGGAAAAAAAAATGAGCACTTTTATATCTAACATACGGAATAATCTCCATCGGCAATTTAAAGGAAAATATCAGAGAGTCCGATGTATCTCCATTCAGGATATTCGAGATAGTGACGAAATTGAACTAGAGATGATGAAACAAAATGTTACTGTCCTTTTTTTTAGAGAATTTCGTATCACCAAATCATTAGAAGCAAAACGATTCCTTCAATCTCTTAATGCCCTTATTCGCCAGTATAACTATGAAATTTTGAATTTGGGTAATTTAGATTACCTGTTATTATTACCTGAATCTTTTGAGATCTCAGCAGAATCATTAATTCTATAGATAAAAAAAATAAGGAAGATTTATACTTCCTTTAGATTCATTCGAATAAGAAAAGCAGTTGATACAAACAGAATAACGACTGCAATTAATAGTCCCCATTGGGCCAAATTTGGAAGAATTGGAGAGGGAAAGGGACTTTTTAGATAAATTCTACCCGCAAAAACTTGAATTGGGAGATAGCCAATGCGATTAGCAATGAAAATAATGTCACAGCTTCCACTGCTCAATCCTTCGGTATCAATAGTTCCAAAGAATTTGGTTGAGTTTAATGGGTCAACATTCATTATCCTTTTAGTCAGAATCGATCCCGTCCGTTCTAAGGCGATGAATATTTGAGTTTGAGATAAGCTCTGATTTTGAGAATTCACTAAGGTAACGTTTCCGCTTATTGTCACTCCTAAATTAACAGATAGTCCTTCTCGATCAGTCCAAGGATTATAAAAACTCATAATTCCTGTGTTACGGCCAAGCCATCTAATCGAATTTATAATTAAATCAGAATTATCAATAAAAACACTTGTTGAATTATCTAGTGGCTCAATATACGTATCGTTAAACATATCAACGGAACCAATTGTAAATATTCGACCGCCATTCTCGAACTCCAAGGTAGATGCCAAAGTATTATTTTCTGACGGTTCTTTTGTAGAGTCCTTCAATAGGAGAGGATTAAAGTAAGTAATTGAGGGAGAAACATATGTTTCCAATTTTGATGTATTGAAAGATATACCAAGTGCATTAGGAAGATTTACTTGTGAAATGTTTTCCGTAATAGGTGTTATAGGAGTAGTGAAATTACGTGCTAAATATTCATAGGGTATAACAATATCTCTGTTATCTCTCACTTCAGCTGGTATAAGAGAGCTAGAGAGATTAAATGAAAGTCCAAATCTATCTAGGATATCATTGGATTCCACAGTAGTTTGATTCATATAACCTGTGGCAACAAGCATTGAGTTTCCATCTTTAATGAATTCCTCGACATCCTGAATTTCTGAATCAGTATAAGATGAAGTTGGAGCCAAAACGAGGAGGACATCGATTGAGGTTAGAGCTTCCTCATTTACATTCTCACTGAGAAACTGAACATCTTGAGTTGGACTAAATATCCCATTTAGTAATGTCGTAAGGTTACTTAGCTGGCTTTCAGAAATATTGTTGTTATGTGCCATATCTATACCGATCACGATATCTGATTCGAGAATTGGGGCTCCCGCTCCCATGACAATCATTGAGGCTGAGTTGTTATCCTCTATTGTGACCGTAGTTAGAAATATGACAAACATAAATAAGACGTAAGTTTTTTTCAGTTTTTTCAATGTTTATTCCTCTAATGATGGATTATTTTAATTCAACGATTCAACGTATCTCTTGACGGAGTTTATGCTTCTAGAGCGATTCTAAAGATGTTTGAGGTCACTTTGAACCCTCTTTATTGACTTTTTTATGTTATCGGTCATGTTAATCTTTCATCCGCGGAGAGATCAGCGGTTCACTTATGGAACTACAGTTCGATAGACCAAGAATTCTCCAGCTGTTGGACTATTTCTTTTGATTTTTAATACATCGCCAACTTTTGCGCCTAAAAGTTGAACTGCAGGATCTTCAGCTGAAATTTTGGGAAGTTGATAGGTAAATATTGAATATTTTTTCTCTAATTCTTGAACTTCCGATTCAGTAGCAAATTCATGAACGGGAACGAGATAATGTTTAAAAAGATTGAAGAAAGGAAATTTTATCGAAAAAGTTTCGATATCTGCTGCTTTGGCTTCTCTTTTTGCATAATGAGTGTATTTATTTAATGCAAGCAGCAAGGCGTAATTATACCCCTTCTCCTCAATTTCTTCCTTATAATCCCTTAATTCACGAACACCGACGACTTCTTTTTCTGGAATTCGCACCATAATCGTCTGGCCTTCAGAATTTTTGCCAAAAATATCATGGTATTCTTCATTCTCAACTTCAGAAGTTACTTCAAAACCTCTAGTTAATAGAATGGACTTTGCACCATCAATAACTCGATCTTTACGCCCAGTCAAATGTATTAAACCTCTAAAAACAATTCAAGGGGACTTTTTAAAGCGGGGTTTTTTGTTTTTCTACTAAGAGAATTCAACTGAATTTGATTCTAAAATAATATCACACATCTTCAATTATATAACTAGCATCACTACGATATCTTAACAAAGGACAAAAACTGTTACATCTCATACAGTGAATACATTTTGAAGTATCGACCTTAATCTTCCCATTTCTAAGAAATAACGCATCTTCCTCACAATTATAAATGCAAACACCGCATCCATCACAATATGTAACACGAAATATAGTTTTTATAAAATCTATTGCTTTAGCATCTATAGAAGCCTTGAAATTATCTCTAATAATGACTGATCCATCCCGAAAAACATCGGTTCTGTTTCCTCTGGAATCGGTGCTGTGAAGGAGATCCAATTCTTCATTAAGTTGTGTTTCTCCAACGATTGGAAGCAATCGGTTAATTAATTCCAATTCAAGCAATTGGTTCGCTGAAATATAGCTGGAAAAACCTCCCAAAACACAAGGAGAAGGAGAACGAGTTATAGAAAACTGGAGTTGTGAGCTAGGCTCTGACGAGGAATTCTTAATTTTGTATTTAATATTATTTCTTTGAAGGAGTTTCAAAATTTTTGCTGGAAGAATTTTCCATCTCCAGAGACCCCAGGATATGTATTGTTTTGGAAAATTATTTACTGATTTAATACTTGATAATCTTTGGGTTAATTGTTCAAGCAGAATAGGATGAGTCTCTTTCATTATAGAAAAATCAGCAAGCGAGGCAGCTGGACAGACCCAACAGCCGATTCGGATAAAACCCTTAGTATATAGTGGATTGAGAAGCCCCATTAAACGCCGAGCTTCAATATACAAATAAACCTCAAAAGCACTCCAATTGTTAATCGGGGAAGCGGAGACTTGTTTAGGTATCCAAGGATTTTGAGAGACACGTGGTTCTTGGGAGCGCCCAAACGACTCATACCGACGTTTTCCCAAAAAAGTTAAGACTTGATCATCATGGGGAAAGTTTTTTTCTAATATTGAATTTATAGGAGCAAGTTTGGACGATTTACAACACCAGCGTGAGTTTCTAGTCGGAGGACCAAACTGTTCAAATCGCTCCCAAAAATCATAAGATTCATTTTCATCAACCAGTACTTTCCGTCCATAAGTTTTCGAAATTAATTTAACATTCTCGAGTGTTTCGGGATATTCTAATCCTGTATCTGCAAAAATTATCTCATAGGGAACATCAGATTGGGCAACAAGGTTTAGAGTCGCAAGAGAATCTTTACCTCCCGAATAGGCCACGACGATGTTGTCGAAATCCTGAGCTGTCTTTTCAATGAAGTTTATCGCTTCGTCTTCAATGTATGCTAATGATTGACGATTGGCTTTAATTATTTTTTCCCATGAAGAATGCGATATTGGCTCAACCAAAAGTGATTTTTTTCTATATTTAGTCTTTATTGCAACACCACGAGGGGAGTTAAGCATAGTTTCTCTATCCATCTTTGCTAAACCGACAGCAATGACCTCATGTTGACAAACAATTATTGTAGGATCATTTAAATTAATATTTCCATGCACTCCTAATATACCTGGTGCAAGGACTGAAGCTCCTTTTATAATTGGCTCTTTTGCTCCGATATCTACCTCGACCCAATTGGATGCGTCACTATGCCAAAGTTTTCGGGCCAGAGTAAGCTTTGGTACCAGTTCAAAGTTCTCTTTAAGTGGATTAAATCGAAGTAATCCGATTACTCCCCCAAGATAATAAATTTCATCCATTCTATCAACATAAGGCACTTTGTTTAGAAGAAGAATTTGATTTTTAATCATATTTTGAAAAATCTTGGCCGATTCTACTCCATATTGGTCTTCCACAGCTTTAATTAATTGTAACAAATCCCCCTCGAATGCAGGACGAATATCTCCTGGAGGTGTTACTGGGATCTTACGCCCAGACTTTCCACAGCTACTACACTGTTTACGTATCAAAGGAACCTGGCATATATCGCACCAATGAAGTCGTACTTTACCCAAGAATGGAATTTTCAAAAATATCTCCGCAATAGATTTTTAATCTTAGAAACAACTCATTTATAAAGAAATGTTAATGTATAAAGCCAGAATAGAGCATAAAAATCTAATATAAAGATTTTTAGTATCGTTTTAAGTCAATTCTGAGTAAAAGATGTAACACAGCAATAAAAGGGAAATGATCTGAAAAAGAGAAATACTTCCTATAAAATGATAGATTACTCGGAAAATGAGGAAAAAAAATGGCTAGTCCTTTCTGTGAGACCTGTGGTACTTTAATAACAACTCGAAGAATCGGATCAGAAAGAAAATTAATGTATTGGTGTCCCAAATGTCGAATAGAAATATTAGAAAGCAAAAAGGTCAACAAAATAGCATTTCAAGAGACTACACTCATAAATCACAGTGTAAAAGATAAAACACGAATATTAGAAGATGAACCTCCGCCCATTCCAAAACTAATGACCCAAACTTATGAACAACGAAAAAAGAAACGATGTCGACATCCTCAGGCCGTCTTTCAGGGTTTCTATCAATTTTCTAGCGGAGATGAAGCTTCACGAAAATATTGGTACTGTCCAGATTGTGGTCAGGTTTTTCGATTTTCAGGAAAGGTGATAGTAAAGAGCCATCGCAAACTAATCCAAACAGAAGAAGAGGGAGAAAAGTTAGACAATAAATAAAAGGGGAATGATCAAAGGATTTTCAACTTATTTCCAAGCTCTTCAAATGCCCGAAGTCCTTCATCTAATTGTTTCTTTGTGAGAGCAGCATTTGCCTGTACACGTATTCTATCTAAACCTCGTGGAACCATGGGAAAAACTATTGGCAGGGCAAAAATTCCATAATCACTATACAGTAAATTTGATATTTCTTTCGCTTTTAATGGATCTCCACAAATAATAGGGATGATTGCTGTAGTGGATGCGTCTGTAATTCCATGATTATAACCTATATCAATAATCCTCTTTTTAAAGTATTTGATATTGTCCCATAATCTCGGTACTAAGTCTGGTTCCTCATCTTCAATTAAATCCAAGGCTTTAATAGAAGCAGCAGCAGTTGCAGGAGGATGACTCCCTGATAATAGATATGATCGAGTCTTGTTTCTGCACCAAGTCACCAGCTCCTTTGATCCAACAATAGATCCGCCCATTGTACCAAAAGCCTTAGAAAAGGTTCCCATTTCAATATCTACTTTTCCTTGTAAACTATAATAATCTACAAGACCCTTCCCTGAATTATTTCGACCAAGCACTCCATCACCATGTGCATCGTCAACATATATCATTGCACCATAGGGGGAAGCAATTTTGTATATCTCATCTAATTTGGCTGCATCCCCGTCCATTGAAAACACACCATCCGTGATCAAGAGGATCCTTCTTGGATTCTGCTTATCAAGCTCAGCTATAACCTTTTCCAAGTCACTCATATCATTGTGTTTATAAACAGCCCGTTTTGCTTTAGATAGGCGTACTCCGTCAATTATCGAACCATGATTCAGCTCATCTGACAATATTATATCGTTTTTATCAGGAGCTAGCTGGGGGATGATTCCTTCATTAGCAGTAAAACCCGCGGAAGTGACAAAACCAGCATCTTGTTCTTTGAATTTAGCAAGACGTTCTTCCAGTTGTACATGTAAATCCATATTACCTGCGATTGCTCGAACAGATCCTGAACCAACACCATGGGTTTTAACCGCCTGAATTGCTGCTTCCTTCATTTTCGGATGATTACTTAATCCTAGATAATTATTAGAACATAACATAATGACATTTTTCCCCTCAACATTGCATACAGTATCAGAAGCTCCTTCTAAAGTTCGATGAATCCATTCCCTACCTGCATTACGAATTTCTTTCATTTCAGTGACAAAAAAGCTGTTTGGATCTCGTGTCATAGATTTTCACCTGTTGTTCGGAAGAAAAATGGACATTCCTTTTTTATTTTTCTCAGCTCTGTATTCAAATTAAAGCAATCTTTGTTGTAGAACGGATATTGACAATGATTTATTAAGTATTTTTTGTTTTTTAAGAAAATAATCAGATTTTCCAATTAAACAAATTTAATCTGTTCCCCTAACAATTCAATTAAGAGTTTAATTACAAAAAATGCAGTGATGTCTGCAGTATCAAACAGGGGGTTATATTCTACAATATCCCAGCTAAAATTTTTCCCAGGAGGAAGTGCATTAAAGATTCCCAAGAGTAACGTAACTAAATCCCGACTAGTAAGTCCGCATGCTACAGGATTACCGACTCCAGGAGCAAAACTCGGATCAAGGACATCTAGGTCAATAGAAATATGAAAATACTGATGTTTTGAGGCCAATTTCTGAATCAAAGAAGTTCCAAAATCAAATAAATTTGCTTGATGCTGAAGGTATGATGTAGAATACAATAGCATATCTTTTTGCTTTGCGTATTCGACTTGTTCGCTTAAAAAATCACGGTATCCAAGTATAGTTGCTCCGTCAAAGGTTTGTAGCTCAGAGAGTCTTTTGAGCGAACACGCATGAGAGAGACGAGACTCATTAACTTCATCATAAAGGTCTAAATGTCCATCAATGTAAATAATATGCACAGGAATGTTTTTATTCTCGAATGCTTTTCCTACACCAATAGTAATACTGTGATCACCTCCCATTATAAGAAAAGGTTTTTGAAAAGAAATTAGATCAGTTACACCTTCGCTTACGCGTCTTAAACTTTTTCCAATATCGGTATTAATAATTCCAATATTGCCCCAATCTTTAAGACGAAAATACCTTGTTAAATCTATCCCTTTTTCTGAAACACACTCAAAATTTTCTGATTGAAGTATTCTTCTTAACGAATCAGGACCAAAACGGGCTCCTGGGCGATAAGACGAGGAAATATCTAACGGAACTCCTATCAAATTATAGTTTGGGATTTCGTCCTTCCAATCATGTTTAATAAGCCCACAAAATGATTGTGGTTGATGAGATATAAAATCTAGATTACTCACGAGGGATCACACAAAAAGACTTATCTAATACAAATATAAATAATATTTCCTGATAAGACTATTCTGTATTGTAGGACACTAGCAAAGCACAAGTAGGAGCGACTTAAGTCTTGCACTCAGAAAAAATAAATTTGGATGAGGAAAAGTATTTATTACTTGAGTATCAAGAAAAAACGCTATTTTTCAACGGATTGAACCTAGAGGAGCTTCTAAAGAAGTATAAGACTCCATTATTCATATTTTCTCAAGAAATTCTAGAGCTACAATATAAAAAAATCCATGAAACATTTTCTTCTCTTAATACTCAATTCCTGAAGATTGCATTTTCAGTGAAATCTAACCCGCTCCCTGAAGTGGCTCAAACATTTATGGAAAAAGGTGCTGATTTTGAAGTTACTTCTATAGGAGAAATAAAACACGTTATTGCGAATGGAGGGGAACCAAATAAGATTATATTCACTAATATCGTTAAGGATAAACCAACGGTAAAGTACTGCCTAGAAAAAGGTGTTGGTTTGTTTGCAGTTGACTCTTGGAGTGATATGAGAAACATAGAGGAAGCTTGTAAGGCATTACAAATAAGAGCAAACGTTCTATTACGTGTAAATCCTGGTACACAACTGAATGATACTTTATTTTCATGCACAGGTGGGAATAGCAAAATTGGTATTCTAATACCGAAGACTTTCGAGGGAGAATCCCAGTTCAACAAAATTCTCGACCATTGTTTAAATTCTGAATGGCTGTGCTTTCAAGGTCTCCATGTTCATTTAGGGAGCCAAATTGTAAATTTAGATCAATATAGGGAGGGAATGAGAAAAATAAGTCTTCTTATAACCCAAATCGAGGAGAGAGGTTTTGAAATTAAGATCCTTGATATCGGAGGAGGACTTCCTATACCCTATGGAGAAAAGCATGTACCACCAATCGAAAAATTCAAAGATGTAATTCAAGAGGAATTTAATGGTCAATTATCCTCTATTACATTAATCCTTGAATCAGGAAGATATTTAACAGCCCCTGCGGGTGTTTTAGCACTTCAAATCTCAATAATTAAAGAGAGAGAATCTAATCTTAACATTGCTTGCGTTAACGGGAGTTTTTATAACACTATACCTGATGTTATTATCGCAGATTGGCATTTCCCAATTAAAAAGGTGAAAAAAAATATCAATACACCAATTATTCCTTACCGAATTGTGGGTTCATCTAATGATACTTTAGATTATTATAAAGGATCAATAGAGGGAAATAGCTTGGTTTTATTATCTAAATTAGAAGAAGAAGATTATATCGTGTTTTTACAGACTGGAGCATATTCAATTTCTTTTAATTCAACGTATTGTATGGAAGAAAGACCTTTAGTTTATTTTAATTTTAACACAAGTAAAAAATGAAGGGACTTGTGTTACTTACAGCAATATATCGAATAAATGCAATAATGAAATATGAGATTCGTGAAAAAAGTGACTCAAAGAATTTGAGAAGGACATTTATCTGTACCAGTGAGCCCCTTAGTCAATATAAAGACAAGAATTTAGAATTTACTAATATAATAAATGAGATTTACCGATTATGAAACTACACAAAATGAAACAGGTAGACATTAATCCAAATATGAGTGTCTCTGAACTTTTAGATTCTATGAAAAATGGAGGATTTACATGTCGAAAGGTTGGACTCGCTACTGATCTTTTTTTGGAAATGATTGAGGATAAATCTTGTACCATATTTTTAGGTCTCGCTGGCGCTCTCATACCTGGTGGAATGCGAAATATCCTGTATAAAATGATAGACAACAAGATAATTGATTGTATTGTCACTACTGGTGCAAATCTAAGCCATGATCTATTGGAAACTTCAGGAGGATCACATTTCCATGGAAATAGTCAACTTGATGATATAAAACTTAAAGAACTCGATGTTAGTAGAATTTTTGATACTTTTATTTCGTATGAATCCTTTGTAAAATTTGAGAAATTAGTTCAGAAAATTTTAGATAATATTCCTAAGGAACCGATGAGTACACGCCGATTTATCTATGAAATTGGACGATATGTCACTGATCCAAATTCAATTGTCAGATTAGCACATGAGAAAGAAATCCCAATTTTTGCCCCGTCATTTGCTGACAGTATGTTAGGTGTCCAATCTTGGCTTTTTTCGCAAATTAAACCTTTAAATATTGATGTATTGAAAGATCACACTGAATTTTCAGAGATAATTTATGATTCGAAAAAAATGGGAGCAATGATTCTTGGGGGTGGCGTTCCAAAACACTTCATCATGAACGGGTCTCAATTACATGATGGACTAAGTTATGCAATACAAATTACGATGGATCGACCCGAACATGGTGGTGTGAGCGGCGCTTCCATAAAAGAAGCCGTATCATGGGGGAAAGTGACATCCGATGCTAAATGGATTGATATTATGGGTGATGTCACCCTTGTTCTTCCACTTTTAGTCGCGGGAATCCTTTCAAGGCTTTGAATACGAGGAAATGAATAGTTAATGCTCAAGGAATATCATATTGGTATTGATGATACTGATTCTCATGAAGGTATGTGTACAACATATTTAGCAACCCTAATCGTTGATTCATTGGAGAATCATGGAGTAGAATTCCTTGACTTCCCGAAATTAGTCAGATTAAATCCTAATATTCCGTATAAAACCAGGGGAAACGGTGCAGTTTCCATCAGTTTCATTTCAACGACACATAAAATAGAAGAAATTTGGAAAGAATGTATTAACCTTGTTAAAATCCATTCAGATATCAAAGCTGAGAATACTGATCCTGGATTAGTCCTGCAAATTGGAAAACCAGACCCAAGAACTAAAAAAGTTTATTATGAGGCACTTTATACAGTCATCTCATTAAAGAGCATGAAACAAATCTTGAATAATAATTTTCAGGGACTTTACTATTCCATAAAAGAAGGAAGAGGATTAATCGGAGCATGTGCGGCCATTGGTGCGAATCTATATTCTGATTATACATATGAATTCATTGGTTACAGGGATCCAAGTATTAAAACATCTATACGGATGATTGATGAAAAATCGGTTATTAAGGCTGATCAATCTAATCCCTTATCATTTGGGAATTATGATTATGTACAAAATCAATTAATGATTACCCCACATGGACCGGATCCGGTCTATGTCGGAATTAGGGGAGAAACTGCAAAATCTGTTATCCAAATGTGGAACGAGATAAAAATACAAGAAAATATTGCTACGGTTATGTTGTTTAGATCAAATCAACATACTCAGCCTCATTTTCCCAAGGAATTTACTGGAAAGGATATTAAACCATACTATTCTGTAAAAGTTAGAGGAGTTGTGGATTCGGCCCCTTATTTGATAACTGGTGGACATGTTATAGTTTCTATAGTTTCAAATGGAAAAACCATAAATTGTGCGGCCTACGAGCCGACTAAGAAATTTCGAAAACTTGTAAGAGAATTGATAACAGGAGACGAACTAATGGTCTATGGAGGGGTGAGACCAGCTTCTGATGAATATCCAATAACAATTAATTTGGAACAATTCGAGATCATAAAACTACAACAACAGATAGCACGAATTCCTTTGAAATGTCCTCATTGTGAAGGCGCGCTAAAATCTGTTGGACAGAACCAAGGATTTCGTTGTAAAAAATGTAAATATCAAATAGACAAAAAAGAAATTGGATTTCAATTTAAAAAGCGTGGATTGTATTCAGGAGTGCGATATGTCATACCAACTTGCGCACAACGCCACTTAACTAAACCAACTTCGCGTGATGATAACCTGCAATTTCACTTGCCTTCAGAAGAAAGTTTTCACAAGGAATTTCATGATTTTTTGAAGAATAGAGAGAATCTATTGAAGCATCCTTTAATTTGAGGTGAATCTTGTGAAAACCAATTCATTAATCAAAGCTGAATTTGATAGGGCATGGAAAGAATGGATACATGGTCATGATACAGAGGCTGCTGAAATTTGGTATTCAATTCTTCGAAAGTATCCAGAATCAGAAAATGATCAGATTTCGATTGATGCAGTAAATTATCTCGCGATGTACGAAAGAATTTGGGAAGGAAGGATTGAAACAGAAATAGATATCATTAAAAACAAAAAAAATTCAGAAATAATAAATTACTCAAAGGGTGCAGCTGATTCTTTAATAGAAATCGCTCTCAGATCTAAATCTCAGGAGGATGCGCTTAGTGAGTTTCAGGCCGCTCGGGAAATATATGAGCGACTCAATGATAAGGAAGGATTAATTAAATTAAATTATCAATATGGAATGTATCTGGTCAATCGCGGTATTGGAAAATTCGGCCAAATCTTTAATAAATTCCAAGTTGCACTACAAAATGCAATTGAAACCAATCGAAAATATTATAAAGCTCAAATTCATCATGGGATCGGAGAGGCATTCCTTCGTTTAGAAAATCTAGAGGAGGCAAGTCATCATTTCGACATTGCATCTCAAATCTATCACTATTTAAATAATGAAAGAAAAATCCTTGAAGTTCTTGTATCTAGAGCTGATGTTGAGTCACAGAATCAACAAACTACCTCATCTGAAAAATTAGTAACTCTATATGATGAGTTTACTAGTCGTATAGAGAAAATAAAGGATAAAGTTCCAAAATCCGCTTTATTCAGTCATTTATCACGATTTTGTGATTTATTTCTCGATTTTGAAGACTATAAACACATAAATACTCTAGTAGAAGAATTAGATGCCATATTAAGGCAAACAAATATTAATTCCAGTTTGTACTTTCAAGGAAAAATGTCTTTAGCTTTAATAAAAGGAAATATCCAGCTTAAAATGCTGAATTTTACAAATGCTGAGGATTTATATAATTATATTCTTCGTAGACGAGGAGAAGCAAAAATTACAGATCTTTATGGGGCTTTAATCAGTTTAGCAATAATTTCTCTCTATAAATATCGTATTTTTTTCGATACGGTTCATCTATCTAAGGCACAGAGCTTAATTCAAGACGCTATAAAAATCTCTGAAACAACTGATCACGTACGGGGATTTTTGCGTGCGAGCGTAGTAAATGTGATGTTGAAAATATCTGTGGGAGACCTTGACGAAATCGATGAGATGGAACGAATCATCAAATCAGCTCAAGAAAAAGGCCTAGTAACCGAGGCACGTAGAGCTCAGAAGGAAATTACTAGGCTAAAACGTATGATCCGAACTCAAGACAAAAGTGATGATAGATCAGTGGAAAAAATCTTGATATATGCACTAGAAGCAAAAAGACTGGTATGGAAAAATCAATAAACCTACGTTCGTGGATGTGTAAGTATTCAATTTTCAGATCGACATCCAAAAAAGAAATTGTTTGATTATCTTCATTAGTTTACCACTACGGATCTTTGTGTCTTGTTGTAACTACGATACGAGAACATAAAACAGAAAAATAAAATCGTTCTTACGAAGAAGGACTTTGATTTATCCTCCCTAGTCCTGAAAAAGATGATATCGAAGGAATTCACGATGTTTTTTCTTAATAATGTTGGCATATTCTTAGCTGAAACTTTAAATACATTCTTAACAACTTTGGCATCTTTTCCCCCAGAAAACCCGCCCTTCTCATCAATTTTCATTCTAATAGTATCGTTCTTTGTGTCTCTCGGGTCTACTTTAGTGTCAAGATATATGATAGACATAGATAGATTAGGTACCTTAACGAGAGAAACAAAAAAACACAATAAAATGCGAATGGAAATGATGAAAACAGCTGACACGAAATTAAAACTGAAGTATGAAAGAAATGCGGGTAAGATGAAGAAAATGCAATCAGAATTAACAACGATGAGAATGAAACCTTTACTCATTACATTTCTTCCCCTAATGTTATTTTTTGTTCTTCTCTCTAACATTTACAGAGGTGGAGCGATCCCTGCAGTTATTCCGTTCGAACTACCAGAAAGCATACTTCTGAGAATAGGCAGATACGAAGTTGTGGATGGATGGGGAAAAGTTTTTCGTCCTGATTATGTCTGGTGGTATTTTGGAGGCAGTATAACTTTTGGATCAATCTTTCAAAAACTTGCAGGCCTACAGCCTGATTAATTATCAAAAAGGTGAAATATAATGACTAAGAATATCATAAAGAAGAAAACTCCAGGCGGACAAGTCGTTGCCCACAAAACAAAGAAGTCTGCATCGTCTTCTCACTGTCGAATCTGCGGTATTTCGCTGCGTACAAACAAAAAAACCAAAACAAAAAGTGGGAAACGAGTTGCTAGACCGCTTAGTGCAGAGCTTTGCCCGGCCTGCTTGAAATCCTCAATACAAATGATTGAATTATAAAAAATTTTAGGAATAACCAGCGAATCAAAGATAGAAGTGATAATAACATGAGCCCAGGAAAAAGGAAGAAGAGGATTTCATGCAAAAAATGTGGAACAGAAATTGACCCAGTGAAAACCCCTCCATTAAAAACATGGCAATTAGTAAGCCCAATGCCTGATAAAGAAGGAAGGGTTACCCTTACGATTATGGGATCATTTAGATGCCCAGAATGTAATGCTTCGGTTCGTGCAGCTCTTAAAAAGGTAAAGGGCGATGAAATGGGTTCAGGTACTTCAAAAAAGGAATCACTCATTCAAGCAGTAAAATTAATTGAAAAACCAACCCCCATTGATGAAATAGAGATTCAGGGAATTTCCTCTCAAGCAGTAGGAAAAGCTATTGAGACTCTCATCGCCCAGAAAAGTTTGAATGGGGAAGTAAAAGACGGAAAATTTTATCCTGAATAATCTTTTCTCAAAATATTATTTTAAATCACTTCTCTTAGGAACATAGTTCCATAAGAGCCTTTGGGCAAACTAAAATGAATCTGGACATCGTCATTTTTCGCAAGATTAGATGTGATTTTAACATCGGAAGGCTTTACGATAGCTGCTCTTTCACTTCCTTTAGAACTCAATTTTTTTATTTCGTGATTAAATGATTTCAAATTTAAGTTATCAAATGCGAGAAAATCCTGTAATAAGGATTTTATCTCCAGCGGTAACGTTGACATATTAGTAGAATGCCCTATTATTGGTAATCTCAATTGTGATAAGAGTTCATATCTCTTTGTATGAAGTTTACTTAATAATCTGTTGAAAATAAATGATTGATAAGCAGAAATAGCCAGACGTAGAAAATAAATCGGGAAAGATCTTATTATTTTCTCTGGAGAACTACGTTTCATTAAACCTGAGATCATCCTTCTTTCAAATGAATATGTGTAAGGAAACAGAGCGTATATCTCGGCTAGTGATTCTTTCTTAACATACATCTTTCGAAGGTTTGAAATCTTTTCATTCTCGAACTTGGATTCTGTACCTAGATATGAATCTATGGCAAGGGAGTATTTTTCTTGGAGTAAATAGCGACCAAACTTGTGAAGTATAGGTCTTTTCGAACCAAATCGCTGAAGACCATAAAAATTCAAGAATCCATTTGATTCTGATTCTGAACAAACAGTTTTCCATTCTGAGTGATTCACATTTCTCTGAGTGTTGCGAATCCGTACTTGAAAACGATTTCCGACAAGATCACCAATAGAAATTCCAAATTTTTGTCTAATGGGATTTAGAATTTTTAAATTAGGGAGATTTATGTCACCTAAGCATTCCTTTTGGCCAGACCAGACGGATATCCTCTGAATAGTTTCTGCATGCGCGTCTTTTAATCCCGCATAACCAAAGTCCTTTTCATTGTGATGACAGATTTTACTAATTCTCTTTAATGCTGAATTTGTATCTAATCCTCGTTTCCACAAGACAAAATGAACATACATCCCCCCGACATCCTTTCCGATTTCATCTCCTGTGTAAAGAATCTCTCCATTTGGAAGAATTTCGTGTACAAGAAAATCTTCTGGAAGAAGCTTGATTATTCCCCCAACACCAGCAAATGTTAAATTATGACCTTTAATTCCAACTTGTTCCTCAAGTGGAGCGGGTTCAGTCATTTTTTCTCAAAAAAAATGATCATAGGAACCTGAATTAATATCTTCTATGACTTTCTTGGGCTCTGAATCATCTACAGTTAAACCAATCGAAACACATGTCCCTACAACTTCTTTAACAGCAGCACGTAAATCAACGGCTAACATTGCATTCTGTTTCATTTTAGCAACTTTAACACATTGGTCAAATTTTAAATTACCAACCTTTTCAGAATTGGGTGTTCCACTCCCTTTCTCCACTCCAGCCTCACTTAATAGTAAAGAAGATGTTGGGGGGACTCCGACAGTAATGGTAAAATTTCGTTTATCGTCTACTTCAATAACGATTGGAACTTTCATACCCTTAAATTCTTGAGTTTTTTTGTTAATTTCATCGATAACTGCCTTGATATTTACACCAAGAGGGCCGAGAGCTGGACCAAGTGGTGGACCAGGGGTGGCTTGCCCTGCATCAATTAATGCTTCAACTGTTTTTGCCATTTTGCTCACAAGTTTGATTTTAATCGAAAAAAAGCCTATGTCTTCGAAATTGATTGATATGCTTGATATATACGGGAGATTTGATTGACAAATTAAGATTTGTTATTTTGATACTCTCCCTTCTGATATAATTGACTCGGCTCTTATTTAATTAAACTGAGAGATTCACTAAAAGATAGCATAAGCATCTAAAGAACACACAATTTTTTATAAATATTACTTGGTTTCTCGTTTACAAAAGAGGGACAAAGACCGCAAAACATACAAAAAATAAGTCGAAAAATCCTAGAAGCAGTCTAAAAAATCAAATAAAAACCAGAAAAATAATCTGAAGGGATTTAATTATGTCTTATGCACCAAATCAATTGGAAGAAGCAATATCCAAAGCCAAGACTCTAAGTGAGCGAAGAAAACAACGGAAATTTACTGAGACCGTTGAAATTTCAGTAGGCTTGCGTGATATTGACTTAAAAAATCCTACGAACCGAATAAATATGGAGACCTTGGTTCCTAACGATTTGGGAGGTAACATTAGTGTTGCCGTCTTTGCTGAGGGAGACCTCGCAACAAAATCTAAAGAATCAGGATTACATACCTTAGGTCGAAAGGAAATAGAACAGTTATCAAAGGAACCTAAACAAGCGAAGAAATTCGCTAATCAGTATGCGTTTTTTCTTGCTGAACCACCACTAATGGGTGTTGTAGCGAGATTTTTAGGAAAAATTCTTGGACCAAGAGGTAAAATGCCAAAACCTATACCCCCAAAAGTAGATATCGATAAGTTTGTGGAACGATATGGTAGAACAGTAAAACTACGTTTAAAATCTACCCCAGTTATCAATGCAAAAATAGGGAAAGCAGATTTAGATAATAAAATGTTAACTGAAAACGCCAATGCGATTATCCAAACGCTTACAAGTAAATTGCCAAAAGGAACGACACAGATCAAAACAGTAACCATAAAAACAACAATGGGTCCTTCCACAAAAGTGGATAAGGCGTAAGGAGTAAGAAAAATGGCACGAAATAAACCGTTCCCTAAAAAAATCCGACTGGGAAAAAAAGGGAGAGAAAACCAGAGTGTTCCAACTTGGGTAATCATGAAAACTTCTCGCCGTTTTACAAATCACCCTAAGAAGAGACGGTGGCGTACTACAAAAATCAAACCATAAGGTGAAACAAAATGAGTGATACATCAGCAGATTCCATAATAGAGGAAAGGATTTACACCGTACCATTTAGTAAGGTGGTATATGGGCGAAAAATCCCGCGTAAGAAGAGAACCCCAAGGGCAATGCGTCACCTTAAGGCATTTATTCAGCGTCATCTTAGAAGTGAAAATGTTATCATTACCGCTGAAGTCAATGAATTGATGTGGACAAGAGGAATCCAACACCCACCACGAAGAATACGTGTACGTGTAGTAAAAACAGAAGATGATATAGTTACAGTCTTCCTTGCATGATAACTTGAGTTTCTCTGGTATAGAGACTCGAAAACATATCGAAAATTGTAGGTGGTTAGGTATTGGAAATTGAATTTGCGGACTTAAACGGCAATATCCATATAGGTGTTTCTATTCTTTGTACAGAGAACTATGCATTAGTTCCTATTGAAACACCAGACACACTAGTCAGGCTTATAGGATCTACAATGAAAGTAAAAGTTATTAGACTGGCTGAAAGGATTATAGGCTCTTTAGTTGTAGGGAACTCTAATGGTTTCATAATTTCTAATGTAATTACTAAAGAAGTTGTAGACCAAATCGAATCTACAGACCTTCCTGTTTATCAGGCTCCAGAATTTTTCGCGTTTGGTAATGTAGTTTTAGCAAATGATTACAGCGGATTAATTTCACCAATTGTTCCCCCCTCAATTCGTGAAAACATCCAACGAATCTTAAAAGTTCCTCTTACGTTGAAAACAATAGCAAATTCGGATTTAGTCGGAAGTTTGGGGTATATTACAAACTATGGAGGTTTAATCACTCCACTCGCTAATGAAGAGGAAGTAAAAGAGATTAAAAATCTTCTAAATCTCCATGAGATTGGGGTAGGAAGCGTCAATAAAGGATCAGAATTTATCGCCTCTGGAATTATTGGAAACTCCAAAGGTATGCTAATTGGACGAGAAACAACGGGTATCGAAATCATGGAAATAACACGATGTTTCTCATCATAAAATCGAAAATAATAAAGTTAACATGATTAAGAAGTAGAATTATAGCACAAATCAAAAAATAATAGAGGTGTCCAAAAATGTCAAATGAAAAATCTGTGAAAATATTCCGAATTTCTGGATATTTTAAACAGAGACGGGAAACTACACCATTTTCCAAAGAATACTTAGCTTTAACACAAAGAAACGCAACAGATAAGCTGTTTTCTCAATTTGGTAGTAAAAACCGTCTCAAAAGAAACCAAATCAAAATCCAGTCCATTGTAGAAATCACAAAAGATGAAATTAAAGATCCATTAATCGAAAAAATCGTCAATAGTGATTTCACCATCCCTGTTGAGGAATGAGAATGGCGACCCCCAATTTGCCTCCAGGAATCTTACAACGAGTTCAAGTACTTCAAGCTGAGATAGAACAGCTCCAACTAAGTATCAATGCCATAGAACAACAAATATCCCTCATTAACAGAGCAATGAACTCAGTAGACGGTTCGATTCTTACTCAAGAAGAACTAGAAGGAAAAAAAAGTGGAGATGATATTCTAATACCAATTGGAGGGTCAAATTATATTCGTTGTTCGGTCAAAGACCCAGAAAAGGTCTATATCTCACTGGGATCTGGAATCAGCAGACAAACAACCTTAAAGGAAGCAATAAGCAGAAATAAAGAACAATTAAGTAGTCTGAATTCTAATATGAAACAATTAAGAGAGCAGTTCAATCAATTTTCTCAGATGTTAAACATCAAGAGAACAGAATTGGTGAAAATTGCACAGGACTATCAAATCCTTAGCTGAGAAAAAGAATGTTGTTGAACGTTTTAATTCACGTGCTGCATGTAGGATGATGTAGAGATGTCTTCGCTTAAGAAAGGGGTGGGATCACTCAAAAAGAAACTCTCTTCCTATGAAATCTCGGAAAAAAATGTGCAGCGAGCAATTAGAGATTTTAAACGCTTATTAATTACTAATGATGTGTCAATTGAAGTTGCTGATGCAATAGCAACAGATTTAGCTAAGAAAATGATGGGGAAAAGGGCACGCAGATTTAGTGACCTTTCAAAATTACTTCTTGAGTTTGCAGAACCAACTTTAATTAAGATCATTTCTCCTACAAGATCAATCGATTTAATAAATGAGATAGTTGAGAAACGAAAAGAGACGGAACAATCTCTGACGAAAGATCCAATTGTAATTTTATTATTGGGGATAAATGGAACTGGCAAAACAACTACAATAGCGAAATTAGCATACTTATTAAAAAAGAAAAAAATGCGTGTTATTCTTGCTGCAAGCGATACATTTCGATCTGGTGCCCAAGAACAGTTAAAAATACATGCTGATAAGGTAGGTGTTAAGATAATATCTGGAGATTACGGGAGTGATTCAGCTGCGGTCGCATATGACGCTATAGCACATGCAAAATCAAAATATGCAGATGTGGTCATAATCGATACTTCTGGACGAATGGCCATTAATAAAGATTTAATGGAAGAAATGAGGAAGATAAAACGTGTCAGTGATCCAGATTATATCATTTTAGTTGTTGATGCCCTTGCTGGTAATGATGCAACAAAACAAGCCGCAGATTTCCACAAAGCTATTACTTTAGATGGAGTTATATTATCTAAAATGGATGCTGATGCAAGGGGAGGGGCTTTAATCTCAGTAACGCATGCTACTTCTGGTGTACCAATCTTATATATTGGGACTGGACAGAAATATACAGATTTAGAGAAATTTGACCCAGAAGCCTTCGTACGGAAAATCTTGAAATAATTTTCAAGCTGTTCATAAAAGTACTAAGACATTTAGTAATCTTTGAATTCGATTTTTGAATCCTTATCAGAGACTTTTTCTTTCAAAGTATCTGCTTGAGCTTTTGTTTTTGCAAGTAGAGCATTGAGATTGTCTTTGGTTAGATAATTTGACTCAATAGATAATCCAAAAGCTTGACGTACCGCATTCCCTAATAAAATCGGAATAGATTCTTCTGAATAATAATTCACACGTGAATCAATCGCTAACGCCATTGCATTCATGTAGGCTTGTTGTAGATCGGAAATGATTTGATCCTCGTCAACTTCAAGGATGCTCCCATCGATTACTTCATCGCCCTCGATTACTTGACTTATTCGCAAGTTTACGCTGAATGGTTGAATACCAAGCCTTGTAAGCACAGCTGCATGAGTTTCAGATACGGTATCTCCAACAGAAAGAACTTTGGCTGTCTTTGTGATTCGTATTTTACCTTTTTCAATTCTTGTTTTTAATCCAATCGATCCTAGTTCACTGATAATTGGTCCTGGATCGAGATTAGTTACTCCTTCGGGGATTAATACTTCTACAGGAGATATTTGGCCCGCTTTCGCAGGAGCAGGAACAGAGTTTTTACTTAAAAAGCGCTGTAGTTTAAAAGGACTCTCATTAGAAAAAATTAACGCACAAGAACCATTGATATGAGAGAGAAATTGATCTACAGCTTTTTTACTTGTTTTTGCTTGAAGTTTTTCCAAAGCAATTGTTTTCAAAGTATTTTTTGCCACTTTAAGTGTTGCATTAACCTCTCCTGATCTTAAAGAGGTTCTTATTCCCTGAATAGCTTTAGAACTTATTCCACTCAAATCAGCAATACCTATGACCGAATTCTCTTCTGTTAATTTTTTAATAGTCTCAATTTGGGCTTCTTTTCTAGTCAACCCGCTTTTTGTTTTTGTTATTGAGATAGCCATAATATTCAACACACTTTCGCTAATTTAGCAGTTAGAACTCGAAGTATCGAGACTCCTGCAGAATGTCTTCTTCGTCTAGGCTTCCTTTATTCACGATTAATAAGTTAGGCTCTAGTAGTTAGACACAGTTATAACTCAAGTTCAGTCTCGTCCTCTTCTTCACTCGGTTGGATTAATTTTACAGAATCAGCATGAAGTACTATTGGAATTGTAACACTACTGGTTAATAAATCAACTGTAATCTCCTCACGAGCTTGATAAATAGAAGAAATTCGCGCTTGACTCCCTTTGAAGGGCCCTTCTGTGATTTCGACTATATCTCCTGGTTTTAATCCTTCTATTACTGGAGTAGGAACCAACTGATTTTCTAATTCAGAAATTGGAACACGACCCAACTGTTTACTGACATAATGAACATTATCAACTGCTTTTAAAATGTCTTGAATATTCCCCTCAATGAACAGGTACCCTTGAATCTCAGTAACAAGAACTGTATTTATATCGAAACGATGAACATCAGCATATTGTGCTAATGATTCTGCGGCATTGAACTCTTGGCCTTTTTTCACCTTATAACAATATATACCATATTTTTCTAGCATTCTAACCACATAATTTCACATTAAAATGAGTTCAAAACCAGATTTCTCTATAATTCACGGCCAAGCAATACAAATATAATAAAACGAATGACAAATGCGATAAACCCTAATATCGCCATTCCAGCGACTGTTATTTTAATAACTAGCGATACTTCTGACCGATCAGGCTTTTTAGCAATCCTCAGTATTCGCAGCGCCCTTTTGTAAAAACTTGCCGAACCCATTCTACTACTATCGATTCCCATAATTACCACCTTAATTAATACGTACTATCTGCTAAAACAATTTGAGGCTTTATTGTCAGAGCCATTAATTCCTGCAACAGCAATTTAAAAGCATAAGATATTGCAATTTTATAAATCCCAGTATCTACATTTCCACAAATACTGCAATAAGTTTGATCCTTTTTACGATCCCAAGTAGCGATGACACCACAGGTCTCACATATAAAGATCTCTGTTTTATCAGACTCCTCAAGTAATCGTTCTTTTAATAATAATGCCGCTCCGTGCCCAATCAAACAATCACGTTCCATTTCTCCAAATCTAAGCCCTCCTTCTCGCGCACGTCCCTCTGTAGGCTGACGAGTGAGGATTTGAATGGGACCACGTGCCCGTGCATGAATCTTATCAGAAACTAGATGATGTAACTTCTGATAATAAGTTGGTCCGATGAAGATTCGTGAGGGAAGTTTCTGTCCTGTCATACCATCATACATAATCGATTCTGCGTAGGGATGAAATCCTAATTTTCGTAATCTATCTCCAATATCTTCTGGATCTGGGGATTCAAATAGGGTGGCATCAATTTGTTTTCCTTCGTAACAAGCAACAATCGCACTCATACATTCAATAATTTGCCCAACAGTCATACGACTTGGAATGGCATGTGGATTAATGATTAAATCTGGTACAATACCTTCTTCTGTAAAGGGCATATCACTCTGTGGAACAACATTCCCAATTATTCCTTTTTGACCGTGACGCGATGCAAATTTGTCACCTAATTCAGGTACTCGTTGATCACGAACTTTAATTTTGACAAGTGTACTTCCTTCAGAAGTTTCCGTTAATATTACAGAATCCACAATACCTTTCTCTCCATGACGAATAGCAAGACTTGTCTCTCTTCGCTGGGGAGTTGCTGACTCAAATGAATCAAGTTCTATATATTCTTCTAAGAATCGTGGTCTGGAAGTTCGCCCAACTAAAATATCTCCTCCTCCAACTTCTATTTCAGGTTCAATGATTCCATCTACCTCACTTAAATGACGATAGACTTCTTTTGCACGATACCCTCGGACACCCTTCTGTGGGATTTCAAACCTGTCTTCTTGACCCCCTAAATATTTCTTCTCCTCGCCGACATAAGAACGGAAGAAATGACTACGTGCTAGTCCTCTTTGGACACTGGCACGATTTAAAATAATAGCATCTTCAATATTATAACCTTGAAAACTAAGAATAGCTACTATAAAATTCTGTCCAGCAGGTCGATCGTTGAATCCAATAACTTCCATAGGTTTACTACCAACTAAAGGAATTTGGGGAGCTTGTAAGATATGAGCCCGACGATCTGTTCGGAAATAGAAGTTTGAAGCATATAATCCTAGAGCTTGCTTTGTCATTCCCGCTTCATATGTATTACGGGGAGATTGATTATGTTCTGCATAAGGAATAATTGAAGCACATATACCTAAAATTGCTGATGGAGAAATTTCTACATGAGTATGATTAGATTCGATATCATCTAACGTCATGGCAATATAAGAATTTTCTTCTTCCTCTGCATCAAGGAATTCTAGTACACCTTCTCTCAACAAATCTGAAAATTTAATATCTCCCTTCCTTAACTTCTCAATGTGGCCCATTTTCAGTCTCGGAACTGAGGGTTGATCAGATTTTTCAGAAGGATCAAGGATAATAAGTGGTCTACGTACACGTCCTTCATCTGTATTGATTGAAATAACATGATTTTCCTCGAAATAAGCAAGATTGATTTCATGATATAGTTTATTAGTTCTTCTAGCATTCCTAATTATTGTAAAAGTTTCAAGTGGATCTCTAGTAGTACCAATAAGATTTCCGTTTAATAAAATCTGAATACCTTGATGATCAATGGCTTCGGCAACTGGAATAGATTTACAATTTTGATAGATAAATTCTTTAACTGGTTCGTCAGGTGTACCGATAGAAATATATGCTTGCATTGCGAGATTTTTCACTAGTCCACAATTGGGGCCTTCTGGAGTTTCATTAGGACATATCTTCCCCCAATGAGTGGCATGTAAATCTCGAGCCTCAAAGTGAGCCTGACTTCGGATAAGAGGGCTAATAACTCGCCTAAGATGACTGTAAGTAGACATGTGATTAGTACGATCTAATAATTGTGATACTCCAGCCTTCCCACCTACCCAATTACCTGTCGCGAGAGCATGTCGAATTCGTTCTGTAATAACATCGGCTCTCATAGCTACACGTAAATTGGGCAATTTACCTCTTCTCGCACCTTTTTCCAGTTGATACTTAATATCACGATATAGGGAATGGAAGGCAACACGGAAGAGACTTGTTAACATTTCACCAGCAAGTTTCAATCGTTTATTCGCATAATGATCTTTATCATCAGCTTCAATTCTTTTTAAATTTAGTTTAATTACTTTTAGTGCCATTTGAGCAAGATATAGTGCTTTTTGTTTTCGGTAACTAGCATCCTTACCTACATGCGGTAGGAGATAATTATCTAACACCTGTTTAGCTCGTAGAATTCGATATTGGCGAGTTTGTCCCACGGCAACTCGTTTACCGATAAAATCTAACGCTTCTTCCTGATCTACAATTTCTGCTGCTTCTCGCAATGTAGGTAATAACTCCTGAATAAGCTCAGGATCATTACTGACTAAATTGGCGATATCTCTATCTATCGTAACCCCCAATGCCTTGATTAAGACAGCTAAAGGAAGAGGTCTTGGAACACTGAAGAAATTTACAAGTAATCGTCCATCCTTCCTTCTCTGAACAGATACCAAGGATCGAAAACCTGCTACGGTGCTGAATACTTTCGCAACCGCGGTTGTAGAAGATCCTTTCCGTCCTTCATCAACTAATACACGATTTGAAACCAAATATTCTTGAGTTACAATAACTCTTTCTGATCCATTAATTATGAAATAACCACCAGGATCTTCAGGATCTTCTCCTAATCGTGTAAGTTCGTCAGTGGATAGGTTGTGTAATAAACAAGAATTTGATTTTAACATAATTGGTAATCTACCAATGTATGCAACAATAACTTCCTCCTCCTTCTCAATTCCTGCATCGACATATACAGGTCGCATTTTCAGATTCAAAGGAGCTGAGTAAATTAAATTTCTCACTCGTGCTTCCATGGGATATATAGTTCGTTCAGAACCGTCAGCTTCCCTCACAGAAGGCTCTCCAACTTCGATCCCCTCCAGTTTTACATAAAATCCTTCAATATCCGGTTCAATCTTGGGTCGTTCCTGAACTATTTCATTCAGTTTCTTTTCGACAAATTCATTGAAGGAGAAAAGATGTTGCCTTACTAATCCAAATTCATTATACATGGATTTAAGGACTTCCCACTTATCATCATTAGTCAATTGTTCCACGCGATAGACCTCTTCTAGTCTTCGTTTGAGTTTATTCTAGGGAAAAACTGGATAAGCATAGAGAATTGTATAAATCAACGTCATATTCAATAAAATACATAGCTCAAACCTCAATGGTCATATCTTCTTGGGAAAGCTACTTGATGCTGATTTTTGCTGATAACTTTTAATATCATTAGCAGGGCTTATCAACGAAGGCAGATACACCAACTTAGCTGTGAATTTATATCTGATGACTAAATTTATCAGCCAACTCTTTTATAAGAATTCTGGACAAGATGAGTCACACATCCGCTATCGGGCAGACCAGATACATTGGAAGGTACACTACCAGTTAGGACTACTTGGGAATCAATAGTTACACTTTGAAGAATATGATGAAAAGTATTGTGATCGGTGTTTAGACAAAAACCGCAACCCTGACAGTAGAAGGAACCACGCAATTTTCGATTCCGTTTTTTCACATGACCACACTTACTACATTGTTAGGAGGTATATGCTTCGTTAACACGCACTACAGTAATCCCAACGAGTTTAGCTTTATACTCAAGCATTTTGCCTCAACAATCACAATATTCTAATTTCTGCTGAAAAATCAACTTAGTGAAATAATAATGATCTATCTCTATCTATAAATTAGTGGAAATGAAGGAATGTATCTTTAGATGAGTATAATTGTTGAATATCTTTTACAAGCTTTATTTTGGGGAGTTATTTTCAATTTTCCCTTATTATTCATAATTATCAAACTAAAATTACTCACCATGCCAGGAGGTATTCTAACAGGGGCAACTATTGCTATTATGACGTATATTGTTTCACCATTTCTTTGGTGCGCTTTATTAGCGTTTTTTCTAACGTCCTCACTAATCTCAAAACAGAGTACACCTCAGAAACAGATGATAACAGCTGAATTTTCAAAAGATTCCACACGTGATGCCATTCAAGTGCTATCAAATAGCCTTCCAGCTTTATTATTCGGAATCATGTTTTTATCGATTGATTTCTTTCCATTCATTGAAAAATCTGGTAATTTTTCCTTTTTATTCGTTTCTCCATTGATATATGCAGCATTTGCGTCACTAGCAACTCACAATTCCGATACATGGATGACTGAAGTAGGAATCAGCACATCAGGTGTACCTAGGCTTATAACTGATCTTAAAAAAGAAGTACCAAAAGGTACAAGTGGAGGAGTGACACTAAAAGGCACAAGTGCCGGAATAGTAGGTTCTATGATTATATCATTAATATTCCTACTACAATTATTACTTCATTCTAATATATCACTTATTCATATGATAGTTCAGTTCATTTTCTTAACTTTCGCAGGTACATTAGGTGGTCTTATTGATTCTTTTGAAGGGGCCACGATCCAAGGATTATATTATTGTGAACACTGTCAGAAAGTAACTGAAAGACAAATTCATAAATGTGGAAATAAAACAAGTTTTCTAAAGGGATATCGTTTAGTGACAAACGACCTTGTGAATATCAGTTCTGCACTATTCAGCGGAATTATCGCTCTAATTGGATTCTCAATAATTGAGGGAATTCTCTAGAAAGTCTAGACTTGTTCAATATCCTACAATCACGCTTCTCATCTAAAGTCCAGTTAGCCATAGATCTGAAAAGGACGTCTCTCGAGTATGTATTTCGCAGCCTCGATACTTGTTTGGACCAACGGACTCACAGAATCAGGAGGGGAGTACCCGGTCAATCGAGTCTTGAACAGGCTTTCAATTAGTATCCCTAATGCAATGTGAAAATCAAATGTTGTACCTTCTGGATAATAATCGGGGAAATACACTCCATTATAAGAACATGTATAATCATAACCTTTACAAAACAATTCGATATCTGATACTGTCTTATCAAAATTTTGGGTAAGAGAAAAGTTATTATAGGCGAATTTTGAAAAAAACGTTCCTACGTCCTCTGCACGATCAACAAAACTGTCTCTTTCTATAAAAGCAGGATCGATAAGGTATATGATTGTTTTATCTATCCGGATATCACCTGTATTTGCATGAGGTGTATCTGATTCATAAAACATTAAATTACCAGGATGAAAATCACCAAAGCAATGGGCTCCTGCTAAGCTTAGACCCATTTGCTTTAAAGGGTGTTTAAATAGATAATTTAACTCATCACGATCATTTGGAGATATATTTAATCCATTTAAGGTTTCCGTTATCAGATGTAGGTAACGATCGACGACAACATTTTGCTCGAAAAGACCATGAATATAGGGGAGCGCACTCCCTGCAAGAAAAAGCTTTTGAGGTAGGTCTAATTCATTCTCAAAGAACTCAGTGGGGTTTGATAGTCCTTCATATATTAATAAGGAATGTTCTTGAGAAAAATACAATAATTGTGCAGTTTTAAGTCTATTATTAGTTTTTAAAAGATTTTCTAGCCAAGCTGCTCCATTAGCTTCCTCGATCGCTGCATCTGAGTTTTCATGAAATTTAAAAGCCAGATCGACTTTAAATTCTCTATTTTGGAGCGTATCACGGACAGTTACGGTCATTAATTGTAATTCTTTCCTCTTACCTAATCTTTTACCTAATTCTATGTTTGACAGACGATCAACAGGAAAGAATGCACCTGTTTTATCCCTCAGAAGATTCTCAAGTTGTCTTAAAAAATATTTGGATAATACACGAAGCAACTCAAGCTTAAGCTGTTCTTCAGCGAGTATATCAGTAGCCATTCGTTGAAACACCCGAGAAAAAAAATATTGACTAGCAAATCTATTTGGAAATACTAGGAATTCAACTCTGAAATAACATAAAGAGGGAATATCAGATACGAAACTTTGTTCATTTTCTATTGAGTAACTAAGAATTGAAAAATTAAACTTTAAAAGGAGTTCCCTTATTTGATTAAATGTGGTGAATTATTGTGGTAAATAGCTGGGATCGTTTTGTTACTCCTTCTACATCAATCCGCTAAAAGGAAACCACAGTTTATTCTCATACAACATAATTTATTGGACTTATTTGGTAATAAGCCTGTATTGTCTAAGCACGATTTTTATTATTTCGATTTTTCTGGCATTCATTACTTTGTTAGACAAAATAATTCAAAAGAACGGGCCCCAAGCCAAATATATGATCTGAGGAGAAAAACATGGCACTAAAACCAAAAATCAAGATGAAACGGTGGAAAGCAAGTAGTGAAAGAGAGATTATCCAATATTGGGCTGAATCTGAAACATTTAAATTTATTGAGGACTCCAAAAAGCCTGTTTACATTATTGATACTCCTCCTCCTTATGTATCGGGTCGTGCACATCTGGGATTCGCTATTCATTATGCTCAAATTGACATGATCGCACGTTATTATCGAATGCAAGGAAATAATGTTATATTTCCAGCCTGTGCTGATAGGAATGGGTTACCTGTAGAAGTTAAAGTAGAACAAAAGCTCAATAAATCAATGCATGAAATGGATAGAGAAGAATTTTTACAGATTTGCAAACGAGAACTAGACATAGCAGAAGAAAACACCATTCAAGTTATGAAATGGATGGGACTCTCCTGTAATTCATTTTATGGTTCACCAGAGATATATTATCAGACAGACTCCCCTCAGTATCGATTTAATACGCAACGGACATTCCTTAGAGCTTGGCATACTGGACTGATCACACATGCAACTAGACCGAATAACTGGTGCGTTGATTGTGGGACAACTATAGCTGATGCGGAAATTGAATACACTGAAAATGAATCATTCTTACATGAAATAATTTTCAGTGTTGAAAATTCTGATGAAACTATAACAATTTCCACAACAAGACCAGAGTTAATACCTACATGTGAGTTAATAATCTATCATCCAACTGATTCAAGATACACAGATTTAGAGGGAAAATATGCCATCACTCCCTTATTTAAGAAAAAGATTCCCATTCGGAAACACAGGGAAGCAGATCCTGAATTTGGAACAGGAATCATGATGATTTGTGCCTTTGGGGATAAATCTGATGTAAAAATACTTCGGGAAGAAGGTATCACCAATCCAAAGACAGTTATAGATGCAGATGGACGAATAAACGAGGTAGGAGAAAATTATAGCGGGATGTTAGTGAAAGAGGCACAAATTGCAATCATCGAAGATTTAAAGAAGAATAGATCCCTCATACAATCCACTAAAACACTAAGAAGGGTACCAGTCTGTTGGAGGTCCAAAACCCCTATCGAAATTATTACCATGGAAGAGTATTATATTAAACAACTTGAAGTCATTCCTGAGATAAAAGAAATTGTAGAGAAAATGGATTTCTTCCCCAAATCAAACAAAATCATATTAGATAATTGGATTAATACAATCAACACTGATTGGGCAATTAGTCGAAGACGATTTTATGGGACTTCAATTCCGATTTGGTACTGCATAAATTGTCAGACCCCGAATGTACCGAAAGAGGAAGAACTAGATCGATATTATGATGCATGGAAAGAACAATCACCAATGACCAAATGCATAAAGTGTGGAAAATCTCTGAAGAATTCTCAGGGAGAAGTAAGAACGTTTGATACTTGGTTTGATTCATCTATTTCTGAATTAGCTGCATGTAACTTTGGAGAAATATTTTTTCAGGATAAAGACCAACGATTTTTTGAAGAAAATTTCCCCTGTTCTGTTCGTCCCCAAGGGAAAGAAATTGTAAGAACTTGGTTGTTTTATACTATACTAAGATCATTTCATCTGTTCAAGAAACCTCCGTTTAGACAAGTATGGATTTCAGGCCTAGTACGAGATCCGTATGGTGGAAAAATGTCAAAAAGTGAGGGAAATAGTGTTGACCCTTTATTATTCCTCCAACCTCAAGTTATACCTAAAAATACTCCAAAAACTCTCCGCCCAGACAAAGATAGCTGGAAAGTAATTGCAAAATTAGAACCTTCTCCAAAATTTTCTGGAAAACAAACACCCAATCTGTATTATGGAGCGGATAGTGTAAGACTCACCTCATGTCTCCAGGGAAGTCATGGCTCAGATATTCGGTTTTCTTTATCGAAACTAGATGGAAATGCTAAATTTATAACAAAATTATGGAATATTTCACGATTCATTTCAATTTTCCCAAATGAAGAGCGTCCTAAAAAACTAGAACCAGTGGATCAATGGCTTCTAGCCAGTTTAGACGCTCTCACTAATAGATGCTTGAACGGGTATGCAAAGCTTGATTTCTCAGTTCCAGCAGAAAATCTCTATAATTGGGTCTGGAATCTATTCGCAGCACACTATATTGAACTTGTCAAATCTCGTGCCTATGGAGAAGAAAACATGTCAAAAATTTCAATACAAAGTGCACGGTATAGTTTACACACCTCTCTTCAGGTAATCTTGAAACTACTAGCTCCTATTGTACCTTTTGTGACAGAAAAGATTTTTCAATCATTATATGATCCTGAAAATAGTATTCATCTTGAAAATTTGCCTCAACCAGACAATCCTAGTACAGAAGAGCAAACATTGACTGAGGATCTTCTTACACTCGATTCTGCTATTTGGAAAGCAAAAAAAGACAAAGTTCTATCCTTAAAAGCGCCTGTTAGTCTTGTTTTCATACCAAAATCGTTAAAAAAATTCACTAATGATCTAAAAATCATGCACAATATCGTAACGATCAAAATGGGTGAACCAGATAATTCTATAGAAGGATTAATTACCAAAGAAAACTGTTCGCTTAAACTCTAAGTAGGTAGGAAAGACCAATATGGGAAGAAAAAAGGAACCTGATCTATCCAAAATGAGTCAACTATTACTATCAGGCGCAACTATGTTAGGGGAATCTTGTCCTGATTGTGCAGTTCCTCTCTTTAAAAAGAATGAAAACATTTTCTGTCCTAATTGCGAACGAAAAGCTGTTTATATTAAAAACAAGGAAGAAATCAAAAAAATAGAGCAAACAATATCTCTGGGTGAAGCAACCAATCAACTTAGAGATGT
>DXJL01000065.1 GCA_019057635.1 Candidatus Heimdallarchaeota archaeon | reverse complement strand
TGTTATGAGCTCTTCCATTTTCTTCTTTTAATGAAAACGAGGTTTATTATAGTTAGAAATACTGCTAAACTAGAATACCGTTCTGAAAGACTTACCCAAATAGGACAGCTAGGAATAATTTGGAAAAATTATTCTTAACTATCTTTGGAGCTGTTCTTCCTGATTCAGCGACGCGAGCCGGCATTAATGCCGGTCTTACCGCCTCTCCACAGGCGTTTAAGGTCTTTAATGATGCGTATCAAAAACAACTTCAAGGCTTTTTTATTATTGGCTGGTTGGTTCTACTAGGTTCATGACTAAATTTGTCAGACAACGCAGTAAAACTGAGTTCTGGACAGGATGAGTCACACATCCACTATCCGGCAGGTTAGCAACCAGAGAGTCGTTGCTTTCCATTGGGACTACTTGCATCAGATCTTCTTGCGACATCTCAAACACCAATATTTTTCGACCAGTCTGGGTCATTCTTCGCTTACCTTTGACGGGTAACTCGTCTAACGAAGTTACAAGGGAATATGACCTAAGAGCTAAGTAAATTTTTTTGTCATCACCTCGGCGTTGATGAAGTACGGGAGAGACGCCGTTTAAGTTTGTAAGAGAGAGAGGTCAGTGAAAATGAGAACTAAGGAATTGTCGCACAAAAATGATCATGGATGATCATTCTAATTAGTGAAACCATTGTTGTTGACCTTGGCGCAACGATGACAATATCATTATTCTTGGGAGCAATTATTCTTCTGCTAATTATCCTATCAGAACGTCTAGCAATTTTTCCAAAACTAAAGAATTTCTCATAGTAAATTCAGGTATATTTTTATCATCACTTTGAGGGGAAAGGAGGTATCTTACCTTCATTAGATGACTAGTTAGGGTTTTCACATGTCGTGGCTATTTGAGAAGATTAGTGAATTTCAAGTATTGATTTTTGAGCAATCAGAAGCAGAAGAGGTGCATCTTTCCAAACATAAATTTTTGATTCTTGGTATGTACCTAGGTGCATTCGTACTTACATTCCTTCATTTCGCTAATATCCCAGCTGATGTTGCTCTAGACGTGCAAATAGCAGCAGCATCTGATAATCCTATCACTATACCCTCCTCTCCGCGTTTGGGACTAGCTATGCTTTTCTATTTTTATATCTCAATAGTCGCTTTCGTAACCATATTTAAAGGTGGTTCAGTTCCGAATTTCATAACCCGTCCTCGTTTCCCTGTAATGAGAAGACGCTATAGAGCATTATCAGTAATTTTTGGATTTATTTTTATCAATACTATCTTATTTGTTAGTTATCTTATCATAATCTCTTCGTCTTTAATTATTATCATTACTGGCCCCGTTTTGTATTTTATCTGGACAATTCTAGAACCTTTTTTCTTACTGAGCGGAATACTGGCAATTATTCGACTGATTGAAGCGGATTACCCTCAAAGGGGATTTTCTTCTCGTGGGAAACGTGCACTAATCCTGATTTTTATTGCTGGATATTTTACCCCAGTAATATTTACCCTATTCCTTTTTTCATTTACGTCCCTTGGCTCTGAATTCAGTGAAATATCGATTTTTGGCCAAACATTCTCGTTTTATATTCCTGCTATGGACTCTTTTTCGCGGACTTTTACTTCTATTCTGTCTATAACTCTCATATTTCTTCTTATATGGTGGATCAAGGATAAATATCGAGGCCCATCTCCTATAAGAGAAAGAAAAAAAGGAATGCTTCCATGGTTCTTGGGATTAACTTTAATCCTGATAATTCTAACAGTTGTACCTTTAATAGCTTCAACTCGCGGTTCGTTGCAAGAAATTACGAGCATTTTGGATATCTTAGGTCTTTTTACAGCTGTCTTTATGGGATTGTGGAATGCACTTGGTGTAGAGCAAATTACTGAACCATTACGTGGACTCAAACGATTGAATCCTCTGGAGTATATTGGCCGGTTACATCCTTACACTAAAGCACTTTTTCTTTTAATAATATCTATGTTTGCTTTTTTTTCTTCTATTGAAAGTAACACGATTGCTGCAATTACAGGTAATCCAGACACTCTTAAATTGCAAAAATTAAATTTTCTGGCAGCTTTCATCGGAGCAGCCTATTTCATCCTATTATGGAGATACAAAGGCCATGCTCGTTCACCAATGCCTGGATTACTGAAAACCACTCAACATCAATTAGAGGGAGGTTTAGCTAAAATTCGATCTTTCATCAGCGGAGAACAGAGTGTCTTGGATATTCCTTCTTATGAGGAAGAAGAATAAACTAGCAAATCCAAGAATTTACCACGAAGGAATATAAATATGAACACTCAGTATCACTTTTTTTTAGATATAGTAATGTAAGTTCCTTCATCAACATAAGCCTGTCTAATGATATGCAGATTCGCTTTTCTATGCATTTTGCGCATCTCAATAGTTGTAAAAAACTTAGATCCCATCCAAAAAAATTTCTCCATTGATTTAATGTAGTGTCCAAGAGGCCTAGAAGGATCAAACTCAACGACAATTGACAGACCTTGTTTAGGTTCAAGTACTCGTTCTATCTCCTTTAACCCTTTTAATTGATCATCCCAATGATGTAACGAGTCAATAACAATTACTCGATCAAAGTAAACTCCCTCAAAAGGTAATTGTTCAGCATAACCAAGGACAGGTTTCGCTGTTGGAAATTTCTGTTTCGCTTGCTGAAGCATAGGTTGCGAGGGATCCAGTAACCATACTTGTCGTGCTAATGAAATTATGGAAGCAATACTTCTTCCCGTTCCAGCTCCTATTTCAAGAACCTTTTCCTGACCAGTTAAATCTAGTGCATCTATAATTTTAGAGGTTGGGTTATCCCGAATGAGAAAATCATACAAAGGACTAATCAAATCAAAAAACTGTTTGGGAATTCTTGTTACCATCCTGTCAATTGTTAAACGTCAATGTACATACGATCATACTGATTAATCAGAACTAGTAGTTTCAAGCAGTCGATTAGTCACTCTTTGAGCTTCATTTTTCACTTTAGTAATATCTAATGTCAAAAATTTACCATTCTGATAAACAATCGATCCATCGATAATTGTCATAACGACCTGTTCCCGTCCTATTGCATAACAAAGATGACTCACGGGATCTATTACAGGTGTGGTACCAGGGGAGTCAAGATCAAGAACCGTCAGATCTGCAGGCGTATTTTTAAGCAATGTCCCAGAATAACTATTTTTTGGAAACAATGCTTGGGCATTACATGTGGCCATCCTCACCACTTCAGTTGAGGTGACGACTGTTGGATCTTTGTAAACTGCTTTGTGAATCAGTGCTTCAAACGACATCTCCTCAAACATATCCAGTTTATTGTTGCTTGCTTGACCATCAGTTGCCAGACATACATTTATATTTTCTTTCAGCAATCGAGGAGTGTCAGCTATTCCAGTTCCTATTTTTGCATTACTTTTAGGACAATGTAGAACATTTACTCTATATTTATTTAAAAGGTCAATTTCTGCTTTTGACAGATGAACACAATGAGCTGCACTATTTATAGTATCCAAAACCCCTATTCTATCCATCCATTCAACGGGACGAAGAGAATGTGTTTTTTGGGATTCATTGACCTCATATTCAGTTTCATTTAAATGCGTATGAATAGTAGTTCCTCTATCTCTAACCTCATTTGCAATTGTTTGGAACCATTCTTTTCCTACGGTATATGGTGCATGTGGCCCAAATGCAACAAAAAGGCGGTCATTATCCCCATTCCATTTGTCATGTACATTTTTAGCATGTTTGAATGCTTCTTCCATAGAATCAGCTTCAGGATTGCCAGCAAAAAAGATACTCGGGGCAAGAACAGCTTTTATTCCTGTTTCGTGAATCGCTCGTGCAATTTGATCTGAATAAAAGTATTGATCATTAAATCCTACTGTCCCACTTGCTAGCATTTCAGCAATTCCTAGCATCGTCCCCCAATATGCATCCTCTGGGAGCAAATTTGGTTCTATACTCCATATGTGCTGTAACCACGTTTGTAGAGGTTTATTTTCCGAGATACCTCTTTGTAGTGTCATGGGAATATGGGTATGTGCGTTAATCAAGCCTGGAATGATTAAACCTTTTTCAAAGTTATAATATTCATGGCCAGCTTTTTGGTCACTTTCTTTACCTCTGGGGCCAGAATAGATAATTTTCTTCCCTTCAATAACTATCCGCCCGTTATTAATAACCTCTCCAGACAACGGATAATAAATCCATCTTCCATCAATAACTAAATTCATGAATATACCCTTTAACTCTCTTTTTATATTTGTGATTCGAGTAAGATTTTTGCCCCTATCCTTCCTTTTTTAAAATTGCGATATACTCTTTGAGGTGTATGTGATTGAGACATTTTCTATTCGAGGTTTTAGAATTGAAGAAAGGACTTTTCTTAGTGATATTCATTATTATTACTTATTATTCCTCAGCATATCTCTATTATCAATATATGCTACCCTATACAGTTGAAGAGGGCACAATTTCACTAAATAATCTAAACCAAACAATAGAAATTGATTATCATGATCCAGATATTTCATACAGAGACCTGCCTGTTGTAATAAGACTGCTCTCAGGTGATCCGCTTGAAATTACTTATATGAAATGTTCTGATGATTTTTTAATCAATTTAACTAAAGGATCAGTGAGATTTACGCATAATTTCGCTGGGAATATTTACATCCGTTTACTAAACGAAAATTCTTCTGCAACAATCAGTTACAAAATTATTGATCGGACATCATTATTTATCCCGAAATCTGCAACAAAAGCATGTACTTCGATGCCTGGAATAGTATTTGGATTTAATATTACACTGCTACTAATTTTCTCTTCAAGTATTTTCATTATTGTATATCTTCTTACTTATAGAAGAGATCTGCTAATCAGCAAGTTTAAACAATATAAATAATACATTAATAGCTGGACAATTCCCATATTTCTTATCTCCTTGGCTATTCTAAATTTAATGATACGAAAATATAATTTAAATGTGCGGAACTGGATGTTACTCTTCAATTCGATTCGATCAAAGTTATAAAGTTATAAAAAGAAAAAAGAATCACTTCTAAACAATCGAAAGAAATTTAATTTTTGAATTTAAACAAGAATCCACTCCTTCTTTACGTGTGATTATATAATGGTAGATCAAGAATATCTTGAACAATTATCTGAAACCGAACTAGACAAGTTACTTCAAGAAAAGAAAACTGAGTATGACCAACGCTCGACAAAGTACAATAGAATTCAAGATTTATTAAGACATAAAGTGACAACGAAGGAAAAAACCGTTAGAAATTATCAATCAGAAACCGATCTGCTTCGAGTGAAACATCCTGATGTTAATGTCGCCAAACAAGACTTTGACGACAATCCACAATTTTTGAGAGAGAGTATCCAAAAACACACAACGGCGATATTAAATCTTCAAACTCATCAAATTCAACTTAAAAAACTAATAAAAGAAGTCAGTCTGGATTTTGGTAAACTAAAAGCACAAGAAAAGTTTCTACAACAAGAAGTAGATAACTTAATTACATTAAATGATGAACTAGGTCAAGACCCAGAAGATCAATCTGAGAAAATGCAACTCGCTGTGATTACCTCAGAGTATCAATCTACTCACGATCTTTTAGATACTCTATCTTTGGAGATTGAACATCTGCATAAACGTTTACATGATAGGAGCTAGTACCACATGCCTTCAAAAATTGACGAAATCCTATCGCTCCATACTAGGATAGAAAAGTTGTCCTCTAACCATCTCCAAACGAAATATGATTTGACGCAAGAGCTCAAAGAGCTTGCTCAACAGGAAAAATCAATTAAAACTGAAAATGATGAGCTAAAGGAAGCAGTGGTACGACTTCAGGCAGAACCTAAACCTGAACGCAAGGTCGAAGATATAACGAAATTAATTACGACCATCAATGAACTCGAAAATGAGATATCACAAAATGAATTACAAAATTCAGAATTGGAATCAGAACTAACGGTTAAAAAAACTGAGCACGGAATTTTAGTAAATAAAATTAAGATATTGCAAAATGAGAAAGAGGAGCTTGAAACCTCAAGCAATCAAAAGAAAGCAGAACGCTCTCGTGCGAAAAAAGCCAGTGCAAAAGTACGAAGTGAACGAGAACGACTTAACAGGTTACGACAGCAAATAGAAAGAAAAGAAGTAACAAAAAAGAATTTAGAGTCAGCTACACAGACATTAAGTATAATAGAACAAGTGATAGTCTCATCTTCTCCTGTTTCTGAATCAGATTTAAAAGATATTTCACCAGAAGTCACTGCAGAGATAAAAGAATTAATATTAACATCAAAACATACTTTTGATGAGGCACAAACAAAGTTTTCTTCCACAGATCTGACTCCATTTCTACTTGATGCAGCTAAGGCTTATCGACTTGGCGTAAAGGCATTTATCTTATTATGCGACAGGATGGCTAACAAGATTGTAGATCAACCATTAGGTGAGCAGGCATTTGAAATTGTAAATTATGGCTTAATTCTTAATACCCGTCACCTAAATGCAGTGGATGCAATGCTACAAAAATTGGAAAAGGGGGTAGAAATTGCCCCATTAGCAAGCTTTGCCAATGAAGTTCGAGATTATTTCATAGAAAATTTATCCTTACTTAGACTTACAGGTGCAATTCTAGATCTTGGATAGCTAAAAAAAAAATATAAAAAGGAAATTAGATTAGTGATTTCCGATCACTAGCTTTCCAAGACCCAAATTTAAATACATCATAGAGTGCTGACACAAAAGAAGTTACAGCGGCTAATCCGATTATTACTCTCATGATCAAATCAGCATTTTGGATAAATTGGTATGCAGTAGGGTTAGTCAGGATATCGGGAGGAGCGGTAGCAGTTATTGCCGCAAAGAGAGTAAAAGGGAAGTAGATGACCACAACCACTCCAGATATTCCACCTACGATGTTTTTCAAAGCTGAAGCTAGACGAGTAACCCTAATTCTTCCAAACAAAACCAAAAAGGCATTATATGCGAGACTAGCACTCAACGAAAAATAAACTGCAAACCCACTAATCACAAACCAGTTTGTATTAAACAGAGGGATATCGGATATCTCTAAATAAAGTAAAAAGGCGATAGCGATTACAGTAAGTAAGCCTCCAAGAAAACCTCCAAGATGTTGCCCAAAAGCAGGCCAAAAACTGACCTCAGAAGGTTTTGATTCATCTTTTACATAATAAACATCTAATGATTTTTTCGGAATTGGAGTTGTCCTTTTATTAAATTCGGCTTTAATATCCTCATATGACTTCTGGAATGAAACACGTAATTTTAACATTTGCTCTTTAAAGGTTTTTTCATCAGTGATATATAAAGCCATAATAAAAAAAGCTATTCCAATAAAACCCATGATAAAAGATAAAAAAGCAATGAATGGATCATTTGTAGCGATCTGGATGATCCATGCAATTATCATAATTCCAATAAATCCAGCCATGGCAAGTATGATAAACTGTTCATTCTGAATCTTGGATTCAGGTCGAGTTAATGGATTTTTCCATTCTGTAGCGATGTTGGATTCCTCTTCAAGAAATTTCGTTGCTAGAGTTTTAGGATCTTCCATAATCATTATAGCTTGTTCAAAGGATTCGTGAATAGTTAATCCTTTCTCTTTTTCGGATATGTTATGAGCAAGATCCCAGATATGAGCTTGTAATTCCTTCAAAATTTGGTCTTTATCAGTTAAAGGGTCTAAATATCTGCCAACCTCAGCTAAATAGTCATCAATTTCTTTATATGTCGTATTCATTATAGTTCACTTTCAGTGTTTTCAATTAAATCTTCAAGGATCCCATAATAGTGAATCCAATTCTGCCAAAGAGCTTGATAGGCCCGTTCACCCCTCTGAGTCAAACGATAGTGTTTACGTGCAGGGCCAGAGGATGAAACCTTTAATTCACTTTCAACCATCTGTTCTTTTTCAAAACGTCTCAGAATTGCATAAAACGTGGCTTTGGTACCATCAAGCTCTCCTTGAGTGGCCTCGATTAGTTTTTCTCCAATTAAATAACCATAAATGCCTTCATCTTGATACTTCTTTATAATAGCTAGTAAAGCAAGACGATTGGCATTGTTTAAGAGATTAATAATCTCTTTGGTCACCCATTGAGTAATTTCATCAGTTTCTGTCAAAGCGTAATACCTCAAATAGTATTATCATCTACTAATAGCAACACTATTCTATGCTTAAAAGTACTGCTGTTGAGGCATATTCTTCTTATCAATAAAACCCTGAAAATCATCAATTTTTCATGAAAGTAATAACTAATGTTTATTATAAATTAGATATATTCCTTTTTTCGAAGTTAAGTGCCCCTCCGAAAACCCTCTCTTGATTTTGTCATCATCTTTCTCATTGGTGCGATTTTACCAATAATTCTAGGGACAGTATTTGGTATTATCGTGTATTCAGGAACCACAAATCGAGCGAATATGCTTGCAAGCAATTCCCTTTCTCAAACAGCACATAAAGAATTAAATACAACTCTATCAGCTCAAACGGGAATAGTTGATGAATTTTTCTATGATTATGAGGTGTTATTAACTAATACTCGTAAGTATCTAGAAAGTTTACTAGAATTTCCAAATATTGGTTCTAGTTGGAACAATTCTTTAATGAGTGAAAATCAAGACGGACTGAAAGGTTTAACATCAGACGTAGGGTATGGCGACGTTTTCATACTTCCCTCGGTTGAGATGAACAGCACTATTAATTCAACAATTAATTATTTATCTTCTGGTAATTCCTACTTCAATTCAATTATCGAAACTAATTCCATTTTGCACGCATATTTTTCGACTGAATCTGGAGTTAATTGGGTATATCCTTTCATTAACGCTCTTGCTTTCCTTGATCCTAACACCACTGCAAATCAACGTCCCTGGTATCAAGCCGCTCTTCATAATAATAATACTAACTGGTCAATATACACCGATGCATTCACTGGTAATCTTACAGCTACAGTATCAATATCATTTTATAATAGATCTACGTTTTTTGGAGTTATAGGCCTTGATATCTCCCTCGAAACTGTCAAAGCCGAACTAAATGAGTTTTCATATAGTGAAACAAGTTATGCTCTTCTACTCAATCGTTCTCTGACAATTATCAGCAAATCAGCTATCTCACCCAGTGATACTGGATATGATGAACTTATTAATGCTACAAAGGTTGATTTTCAAACCTTTTCTCCTCTTGAT
>DXJL01000064.1 GCA_019057635.1 Candidatus Heimdallarchaeota archaeon | reverse complement strand
TGACGAGGGAAATGCCTATATACTGGACTCCAAGCCCTATAGAATTAAAGTCTTTGATGAAGACGGAAAATACTTAAGGTCGATTGGAAGAAGTGGCCAAGGACCGGGAGAGTTACAGGGTCCCTGGAATATCCTATTCACTGTTCAGAAAGAAATCATGGTCAAGGATGATAGTAAAGGAGCCCTGCTTTTTTTTTCTGTTGACGGCCAGTTCCTCAAAGAAATAAAAATCCCAACTCTCAGGCTAAGCAGCGACGCCATAGCTGATGCCAATGGAAATATTTATGTAGGAAAATATTCTTTTGGGGAAGGGGAAGAGAAATTGATAAAGTTGTTACCTCCCTATGAAAATCTCGAAGTCCTGGCAGCCAAAACGGCTCAATTAAGAGAACCTATCCCTCCTCCTCAAATCAGGTATTCTCTCCTTCCCGGGAATAATCTGGTCTGGGGAATCTCATCAGAATATGAATTCAATATAGTCGATAGCGAAGAACGGTTGATAAAAAAAATAGAGAAAGAACATTCGCTGGTACGTATGACAGACGAATACAAATCAAAATACTTTGAGAGATTACCGCCAGGAATTTCTAAGGAAAGTCAGAAATTTAGTGCGAATTTCCCTGCTTTTGACTTTTTTTTCTCAGACGATGAAGGACGTCTCTTTGTCAAGACGTACGAAAAGCTTGAGGCAACGAATAAATATATTTTTGATGTCTTTGATTCAGAGGGCAAATTCTTAACTCGAACTGAACTGAAAATTAGTGATGAGATTTCATTAAACCAAGATAAATTCATTATAAAAAATAATAAGTTGTATTCCAAAGAATTAACCGAAGATGGTTTTCCTGCCCTGCGGAGATACAGAATTATCTGGAATTTTGAAAGGAAGACTAATCCGCATATATAAACAAAAGAGCCATGAGGTGAGGAGAGAGGAAGCCAAATCCCCAAAAGCCCTGGCTTTCCTGGGTTGAAAGAGACAGCTGAGTAGATTAATCCCTTCCTATGGCTACCCCTGTTAACCTCTTTTCCGAATGGTCTGTGGTATGCACCAAGCATAGTTTGAGCGTAAATGCACCCTATAGAGGGTCTCTGCGAGCAAGAAACATGCAATTAAAATAAAGGCTAGATAACCAGGGGAGCTTCGGCAAGGGATCGTTTGCTCGCCTCGTAAACAATCCATACTTCATAGATTCTAGGAGTCCCGGACGCTCTATACCCCCCTAGCTCTTTCTCTGTTTGTTTTGTTAGAAATCTGTGAGATGGGGAGAAGTCAATTTAGTAACCACCGCTGAGATCTTAGGTCATGCCGATATAAAAATGACAATGCGTTATGCTCATCCAACACCGGAGAATATGAAAAGAGCGGTTGAAAAACTTGCTGAGACTTTCAATCAAAAATTTCATCAAGTTGATCCGACAAGAACTGAGAAGCAAACAAGTCTGCTAATTGAAAATTATAATTAATTCTAGAAAAATACTTTCTTGTCAGGTTTATTAAAAAAATTTTGGGATGTTAAGAAACCTATTGAAGCTCCATTTAGTTTGATATAGTATAAGATAAACACATTCAAGGGGGAATGAAATGAAAATCAAAATTTTCGCTCTAGGATTATTTTGTTTAATTTCATGTATTCTTATCAACTCTCAAGAAGTCGGAACAACTCAATTCACGGAAACAAAATGGGGTATGACTAAAGAAGAAGTGATTAAATTAGAAGGAAAGCCCGTTCGAGAAAAAGAGGAACAGGGAATACTCATGATAGTCTTTGAATCTGAAATTGATAATAAGGAGTGTGATATTTTATATTTCTTTGCTGAAAACAAATTAGTGAGAACAAGATATCATTTTACACATAGTCACATTAATAAAAATTCATATATGTATGATTTCTATGAAATCGAAAAACAACTCGTTGAAAAATACGGGGAAACAAAAGACGGGAAGGTATGGTTAAATAAATTATATACAAGTGATCCCGATGATTGGGGTAGTGCCGTAGGATATGGACAATTAAGATATTATGCTGAATGGGAGCTGCCAGAAACACACATCAATTTGGTTCTTACAGGAAACAATCAACATGTAGCCTTATTTATTGAATATAAAAGCGTAAAATATAAAGACTTAGAGGAAAAAGTAAGAAAAAAAGCCAAACAAAAAATCTGGTAATAGTGACTACTTTATGAAAAAAAGCAGAGAAAGTAATGAAGTAGACTGGAACCCTAATTCCCCAAAGCCCTAGCTTCCCTGGATTGAAAAAGAACACTGAGCGAGTTAGAATTATTATAAGTGGGGGTAAAATGAAAAACACAATTAAGATTATCTCTTTCGTTTTATTCATTTCAGCCTTCCTGATACTTGTATCCTGCCAACAAAAGAAAGCTGGATGGAAAGGGACAATCGAGGAAGTAGATGGAGTCACGGTTGTTAAAAACCCGAAGGAAGGGCTTTGGGATTCAGAAGAGAAAGCCAATGTTACAATTATTCAAGAACGGCAAATAGGAGAATTAGACGGGCCTGAAGAATCTCTCTTTGTTTTTATTTCTGACGTTACAGTGAATAGTAAGGGCGATATATATATAGCAGACAGCAGGTTGAACGAGATTCGAAAATTCAACAAGGATGGTAAGTATCTTTTGTCTCTCGGTCGAAGAGGTCAGGGGCCTGGTGAGTTTCAAAGCGTTAATATTGTTTCGGTTAATAGCCAAAATGAGTTGATTGCTTTTGATAACATGTTAGGGCGGATTTCTATTTTCTCAGATAAAGGAGAACTCATAAAAACAACGAAAAAATTGATAAAGGATTCATGGATTTCACCATCCAAAATATTTTCCACAGATGGTAACTATGTAGTCTTTGGCAAGTTGGGCAATAGCTTAAAATTATTTCATGAGTTTGGTCAGGATTGGAATATAACAGAATCATACATTGATTATGAATTTATTGACAACAGGGAATTCGAGGAACGCAGTCTAAATTTTGGTCCAGGAAATTGCCTGTTTCAAGACAATGGAGATATTCTCTATACAAAATATTATTACGATAATCAGATTCTTATCTATAGAAATAGAGAATTAAGAAAGATAATAAGCAGAGAATCGGAGATTAAAAAGCCATATGAAATTCTAGTATTCCATGATGTGAATAAAGCCTTGAATGTACGAAAAGACCAAAAATATCAAGATTATGATTTTCGTTCATTTGGGCAGGGAATAGCCTTTTTCGGTAAATCGTTCCAAAATTCCCTAGGCCTATTTCAATTGTCTGATGGTTATATGGTGAATTTTCTAAGTGTTCGAAAATCAAAAGATATTCGGGAATTTGGAGTTGAGCTCTACGATTCAGAGGGAAGATTTTTATATTACTCAAAGCTCGGAGAAAATCTTTATTATGATATTCGCTGCATGGATTCGAATGACCTTTTCTATGCTGTCGAGAGAAAAGAATATAATAAAGTCATTATTTTTCGATTAGGATACTACTAAAAACCTTGGACTTAGTTGATTTTAATGAGTTGCTCGATTCGGAACCCAAATCCCATAAAGCCCTGGCTTCCCTGGATTGAATACCAGCTGAGCTGGGTAATCCCTTTTTATTGCTACCCCTGTTAACCTCATTTCCGAATGGTTAGACATGCACCAGGCATAGTTTCCTTGAGAATGGCTTCCATAGAGGGTCTCTGCGAGCAAGAAACATGCAATTATAATAAAGGCTAGATAACCAGGGGAGTTTCAGCAAGAGATCGTTTATGGGATTTACACTTATGTCATAAACAATCAATGCTTCATTGAACCTAGGAGTCCTAGGATTTCTATCCCGCCCTTCTTTCTTATATTGACAACTGTACTATGGATTCAAGTAAGATTTTCGCCTGATACTCATTATTATCTTCTATATGGGTTTTTTCATACGAAAAGTATAGCTTAGAAAATACTATGAGTTGTCCAAATTCATTTTAAACCAAACATTCTGTACCAAAGAAGCCGAATCCTCCACCTCAATTGTTTCAGTTCAGAGTAATCTCTTTCTTTCTTGGGAATAAATTCTCCGTTAGTTACGGCATCAATAAACTCCTTTGGTGGCTGATAATCATGGTCGAGAATGTAGTGGAGGATAAGGGCTGGACACATATAAACAGTGTCTCTCCTTCTGACTAAATAATGTCCATGACCATAAAGATAAAGTTCACGACCACGCCATTTAATTTGCGGTCCAACTTTCCCCTCTTGATACCATTGCTCTTTGCCAGAACAAATTTCGCAGTTATGCCACCCACATGACATATCTGAATGAATTTGATCCTCAGAGTAAGCTTTGAATAAACTATCGATACATTTATCTGGAATAGTTCCCTTTGTCTCAACGCAGTTTCCAAGCCACCCAACTGCAATGACTTTCTTTGCCCCGAAATGTTTAGGATCATAATGCCATCTTAAATATTTATTTTTATAATACCTAGGATCTCTAAATGAATATGGGTTGACGCCTAGAAGCTCCGTTAGATCTGGTATATACATAGTTCACTTTGTGGGATTATCACCATTTTGATTTTATTAAATATCGATAGAGTCAACAAGTGTAAGATTAGAACCATTCTATGTTAAAAGACTGAGCTTTGAGACGCCCAAAAACTTGGCTTTCCATCCTGCCTACAAACATTCACTTATCCCATAAACAATCCATGCTTCGAGATTCTTAGGAATCCCGGGGTCTCAATACCTCCTAGCTTGTTTAAAGCCTATTGACTTTTTTCGCATATGCTTATAATATTTTATAGAATCAGTAAAGGGATAAGGTAATAGTTACTTAATAAGAGAGATGTATTCTCTTTAAATTACTATAACTCTTTAAAGGAATGAAACAGATTTGAACTTTAAGGAAAAAAGGAGGTGATGCTGGAGGAAAGGTTAAAAATCTTACTTTTGTATGCTTAAAATTAAAATTTAAGGGGGGTTAAATGCTAGAACAATCAAAAAACCAAAATTTGTCTTTGAGACCCGTTTTAAAGCTTTGTTCTGTATGCAAAATTACGCTGATTATCTTCCTGCTGGTTTGCCTAACAGTCTTATTTCCAGGGTGTGCACCAGTTTTTTCTGAAATGCAGAGTGCAAAACTGGTAGGTCCAGGACACGTAGAAGTTACGCCTAGCTTTTCCTCGGTTTCTGTTTCATCCGAGGGTGAATCAGAGCATATTCAGAATCACCTAGGTATTCAGGCAGGTATAGGTGTTAATCGCATAATGGATTTTCGTTTACGTTATGAACATATAAGTGTTGACATGGAGACCTTTGATCCGGGTACTACTGAATCTTTCGGGGTAAATATTCTAGGATTTGGTCCAAAATTCAGTTTGGTGAAAGATTGGGTGGCTATCTATGTCCCAGTTGGATTTGCCTTTGGTGAGGACATTGAAGTCTCCGATACCTGGCAGATCCATCCAACTCTTCTCGTCACTCTACCCATTAGCAAATACATTGAGTTTAATCCTTCGGCTAAGGTATTGATTCCATTTCAGAGTGAACAAGAAACTCTAATTGCCTTCAACCTGGGAATTGGTGTCAGTACAAATCTAGAAAAATGGGCTATCCGTCCTGAAATTGGATTTTTATATAATCCAGGAGAAAGTGGTCATTATATGCATCTCAGCTTAGGCTTCACATACTTTACTAAGTAAATTGTTGAATTTAGTAGAACCCAAATCCCCAAAGCTCT
>DXJL01000063.1 GCA_019057635.1 Candidatus Heimdallarchaeota archaeon | reverse complement strand
GTCCTTTTTGGATGCATCTGGATTCTTACAGATTACAGAAAATCCGAAAAAGTCCTGTCAGTGAAAATCTTTTTAATACAGGGTTGATATCATGGACAATATCTTAGCCGCGTACGAAGAAGCCTTTGCTACCCCTCTCAATGTTTTTTTACTACTTGTAACCATAGGTATGCTAATCTTATGGTACAGCGCCCGTTGGTGGCAAACTCCCGATAAAGTTCACAAACGGGCAAAATTCTTTTCTCCTAAACCTACTCAATATCTACAGACGAAACTGAGAACCAAGGAGAAAATGACAAAGATTCTTGATTTTCTTACAATGCAGCTTTGGCTTTGGGCCTTTACAATAACAGTCATCATCGAAGTTTATATTTGTGGTCTTCAGGGGGATCAGGCGTGGCGATATGGTCTTCCTGTTATCTTATCATGGGGTACAAGTATGACTATCCAGTTTCTTTATCCTGTGATTGTGCCTAATAGATGGGATGCTTTTGGTCGTGACCTTCCGATCATTCCTTTACGACTCGAACAATTTAAACAATCCGATAACGTAAATGGACTGTTGTATAATGGTTTACCGTCGAATCACTTGGGATTAATGATGGCTGGAGCTATCTTATGTTATTTCATTGGTTTGACATCATCTTGGTGGGTTTGGACTGCAGGAATTGTGTTTTTTCTTGTATTAGGCACTTTCTTTTGTTTCTCAGTGATTTACCTTGGAGAGCATTACATATGGGATCTTGTTGCCTCTATCGTTGTATATGTTCCAATTATGTTTGGAGTATTCTCTATATTAACTAGTCTAGTACCTATGTCATAATACGTGATGATGGTAGATACTTATGAATAATACAAGAGATCTATCTTTCTTAGATTTACCATTCATTAATCAAATGGTTTTTCATCCTCGAAAAGCACCATCCATACCTGATGACACCAAGAATCGTTATTCAGTGTGCATCAGTGTTGAAGAGAGCATCAAGATTTGCGGATTCCTACATAAAGCCTCCAAACAGGCACCAACACTACTATTCTTTCATGGAAATGGTGAAATCGCCCAAGATTACCATGATTTAGGCCCAGAATTTCAGAAACGTGGAATAAATTTTTGTGTGATGGATTATAGAGGATATGGGCAGAGTGGAGGTGAACCAACTTTTTCGAGTATGTTCAACGATTCCCATAAAATCTTCCAACAACTAAGAGTCTATCTAGAAAAAAATGGATATACTGGCCCCTTATCTGTCATGGGAAGATCACTGGGGAGTGCATCTGCAATAGAGCTTGCCAGCTATTATCAAAGCGAGATTTCAGGTCTAATCGTGGAAAGCGGATTTGCATACACTTATGAGCTACTACAAAGACTCGGAATACCCAAAAAACTCCTACCTGAGGATAAAGAATCAGAATCTTCCCCCCTTCCCCTCATGAATAAAATTACCATACCAACATTAATTATTCATGGTGAGGAAGACTATATTATTCCTGTGAATAACGGTTATGCTCTCTATGAAAATTGTTCAAGCAAAGAAAAGGAATTGGTAATTATTCCTAGAGCAGGGCATAATGATCTTTTATATTTGGGCTTTGATAAATATATGTCTGCAATTGAATCTTTTTTACTTCAATAATATCGATTTTAATTGTTAATTTTCAATTCTAAACCATGTTCTAGCATTTCATTTTTTTGAAATTCAGAATTTCATACTTCGGAAATTTTAAATATGCGCATGTTCCCTTCTATTTTGATATTCAATGGATTCCAATGACAACCCCAAAATCAGTCTTCAGAGAAAATCTTTCTTCAATATTTTAGCAGAATACTGGCAAGGATATGGTCTACCTGGTTTGTCAGGATACATTGACGCACTCATATGGCTTGAGCAACGAGACGATTGGACTCAAGTTACAATTTCCAAAAGGCTAAAGGAGTTATTTGGTAACGAATCAGAATATCCAACATCAATACCATCAGTGAATAGAGCAATTAAATTCAATGTTCAATATGGAACACTGATCAGACGAGGAACTCACAAACTGGGTTATTCTTATCATGTTGCTGATGATGCTTCTTTGTTAGAACTGATGTTCCAGAGATTTATAGATATTAATGTAAGGATGATGGATATGCTTGCAGATCTCCAATCTTCAGAGGTTGAGAACTCCGATCCTGAATTATTTACTGCAGTTCAGATACAGAATTTTGGAATTCAGATCTATAATGAATCCTTAGAATATGGACTTCAATATCTAAAGGATAAAATTGGGAGCGACTCAGTTGAAGAAAATAATAGAAGTTAAAGCTCTTAAAAAAACATTTGGTAAAGGTACAAATAAAGTTCATGCAGTTCAAGGGATCAGCTTTGATATTTACGATCAAGAAATATTCGGATTTCTTGGACCGAATGGAGCGGGAAAGACGACTAGTCTCAGGATGATTGTAGGTTTACTACGTCCAGATGCAGGTGAAGTCACTATCTTAGGAAAGAATCCCCACAAAAAGGATAAATCACTTAAAAACGTATTAGGTATAATTCCTCAGACTCCTACGTTCTATGAAGATTTAACTGTTGAGGAAAATCTATGGTTCTTAGCGAAAATATATGACATCCCGAAAATATTGGCAAAAGACCGAATCGACTCACTTATTTCCCAGATTGGGTTGGAAGAAAAACGAAAGACTATAACCAAAAACTTATCAGGAGGTCAGAAACGTAGATTAAATTTAATCTTAGCACTAGTTCATGATCCGAAAATAGTGCTATGTGATGAACCGACTCCCGGTTTAGATCCCCAATCACGAGTTGCAGTATGGAACTTCATACGTAACCTCCCAAAACAAGGAAAAACAGTTATTTTAACAACTCATTACATGGAAGAAGCAGATAGACTCTCGAATCGTGTAGCAATTATTGATAATGGTAAGATTCTTGTTCTTGACACACCTAAGAATTTGAAATCATCTATTGGTGAAGGAGATCTCGTTGAAATAGAGCTTGCAGGTCAACCACGAGAAAAGGAATTGAAACCCTTAGCTGCCAAATTGGCAGCTCTAGAGCCACCCCTCCCCATTGAAGATATCACCATATCCCAAAATTCCCTTACAATTCGTGCCCTGGATCTCATCCCGAAATTAAGTAGAATCCTTGCTTTCATCGAAAAGCAAAACTTTAAAGTAAGTAATCTTTCCCTAAGGGGGACAACACTTGAAGATGTGTTTATTAATTTGACGGGCCGACGCTTACGATCCTAGGAGAAAGAAAAATGTCCCTAAGACAGATACTAGGTATTTCAGAAAGAATAGGATTGCAGTTAATTCGTAGTAAATGGACTATTCCATATTTAATTATATTTCCAATTTTTTTTATTGGTTTGTACTGGTTTGGCTTCTCGGCATCACCAATAGGTGAAAACCAAACCTTTATATTGGGAATCCTTAACCAAGATAAAGGTATTCCTTTAGAAATACAAACAATTTTCCAAAATGAAACACTAATGGGAAATTGGACTTTTGACCAATTTCATTCTGAGAATGTTCTTACGGAAGGTTTTGGAAAAGAATTCATCAGTATTTTATCAAATTTGACTTATAGTAATCAACCGAGCTCATCTCAAATCTTCGAAATCGTCGAATTTACCAGTGAAAATCAAGCAGAATCGGATCTTAGGGATAGAGAGTTGGATATAGTCCTAGTTCTTCCCCAGCAATTTTCAAATGCCTCGTTGGAACTTTTAAATAAATACTGGAAGAACACATATGGTTTGTACTTGCACGAGAATCTCCAATCTATTGATCCTTCCCTACCAGATTTTCCTGCAAATATAACAGATAATATCTTGATAAAAGGGGATGAAGGCTATCTAAACTACCAGATAGCGAATTCGATTCTAATCAATATTATAGAAGGATATCTAGATCTTGCTGCCGTATTCAAAGGACCAGGAGGTAGCATTACATTCACCATGAATGAAGAGATAAGTGTTTCGATACCAACCTATTCACTATTTGGTCTCTCGATTCCTGGACTGATAGCATTTGGGATAATAATGCAACCATCGTTAATTTCACTCTTCTTTTGTATGGAGTTTAGATTAAATAACCGTACCTTTGACTTGATACGTTTATCTTCTTCCTCGGCGACAACATACATTCTTGGTACTTTCATTATCCAAATTCCAGTAATGATTGGCCAGGCCTTTTTGCTTTTTACTAGTAGTTTAATGATGGGCTTCCAGCCAATGGGGGATATAATCCTCGCGTATTTTATTTCATTAACAATTCTTCCATTTTCTGCATCTCTCATATATTTAACTACGGCAGTTTTTTCTAATGAAGATGTAGTTGGGACAATATTAGGATTTGGAGGTCCTTTCCTCGGTTTTATGAGTGGCGCATTCATAGAAGTACCAAAAATCGTGATAGTCCAAAAATTTATACCTACTGCTAGTGGCATGGCAAGAGATTTTCTCATCTGGGATTTTCTACCATTGACCCATACTGTTTCTGCTCTTCGGCAGGTTTTGCTATACAACTTCAATCTGTCACAAGTTTTCCCAGATATTTTAATGAGTTTACTCCTTTCATTCGGGTATTTCATTTTTTCTGTCTTCTTTTTTAGCTATTTCAGATTTTGGAGGAATTTACAATGAATCTCACTCTAGTATATACAGCAAAATGTCTAAAACAAACTTTCAGAAGCATGGAAAGAGTTGGAGTTATTTTTATTATTCCAATTATTTTCATTGTGGGGATGGCATTACTATATGGAGATGAGAGCTCTTTCGTGATTGTAGGAGATTCGGGTGATATCTATACTCTTGGTGTTATTAATATGGATCAGGTCGTTCCATTAAATTCAGAAATTAAAGAACAAATTCAACTAGTTATCAATGAAATTGGACTTTTCGGAGATCCATTAAACGGTGGATTTGGGAATGAATTTATAGACAATATCAACCATTCAGATAGATTATTACCCTCCACTGAGCAACATAGATTCGAAATCATACAATTCTCAACTCTTGAAAAAGCCAGTGAAGCCGTTCAAAGTCGATTCATCAGTCTATGTTTTATTCTACCAAATGATTTTTCTAAGGCTTTACTATCAGGATTAAACCATCGAATTAATGTAAGCGAAAATCACGCAATTCTAAACATGTCTGAGTATTATTACACCGAAACAAATGTTGAGTTAATAGGGGATTATTCATACGCTCGTTTTTCCGAGGCATCTATGCTATTAGAGGGAATGCTACAATTATACTTGGATCATTACTGGATCTCGGGAATACCATCGAACAAAATCCTTGATATTGAACATGAATCTATTACAGCTCTTTCATTTACGGAATTTGAAATCTTTGCGCCAGCATTATTAGTTTTTGTTTTAATTTCATCAAGTACTGGAATAGCTGGAATTGTTGGTTATGAAAGAGAACGTGGTACCATCGATAGGCTTAAATTGGGAAATTTCCATGTTCGGAGCTTTTTCAGTGGCCTATCATTAACACAGCTTGTGACTACCCTGTCTACAATGACCATTGTAATAATGGCTTTATTTTTCTTACTTAATTTTCCAGTTCAGGGAGAATTTCAAGGGATATTCATTCTGGTGGTCAGTTTTTTCGCAGTTCTCCCCCTTCTTGGGATTAGCTTAGCTATTGCCGCTTCAACTGATGGACAAATGGCAACTTACTTACCGAGTATCATAGCGATTCCTTTAACATTCTTGACAGGAAATTTTATCCCTCTCCCGCATATTAAACTAATTGGAGATATTCAATTATGGCATCTAAATCCTTTTTTCTGCATTGGAGAAGCACTGAGAAAAATCATGATCCTTAATTCTGAACCTAAAGGATTTATTTTAGATATAGCTTTACTAATAACAAGTGGTTCATTGATTTTCGTGATAGGTGGGATAATTTTCATAAAGAAGGCATATAAATAATAGTCTATGTGTAAAAAAATAAAAAATGGAGAAATGAGGATTTTAAACCTCATATTTGAAAGAAAGCGTAAACCTAACTCTGAAAGCTACAACTTTCCCATTTTCAACTTTACAATCTTGTTTTTCAACCGAAGCAATCCGTAGATCACGAAGAGATTTTCCTGCATCAGCTACTGCATTTTGAATTGCCTCTTCGAAGCTGTTAGGGCTACTGCCCACTAAAGTAATTAATTTATACGTGGATTCCATTTTTATCACTATTATTTCATTTTATTATCGAGTCAGGACATGACTCAGATGAATTACTAAATGGGAAAGACATCTATAAAAATGCATTCAGAAAATAATCGTTGTTTTGAAATCCTTCCGTGATATTAAGGAAGATAGATTTTACTCATCAAAGCGCAAAGTATTGCTCTCCCATCTATAATCAGCTGATTGATTCGCCGAAAGTTGAGAGGCAATCCTAATAATTGGTAAAAACTTTTCTGCTGACAAAGAAGCGCCTCCTATCAACCCTCCATCAATTTGCTCCAAGTTTAGTAATTCTTTAGCATTCTGTGCATTCATACTGCCTCCATAGATGATTGAAATTTCTTCAGCAATTGGGGCACCAAATTCGTTTTTAAACCATTCTCGAATAATAGTATGGGCTTCATTAGCTTCGACGGGGGTAGCAGGTCGGATTTTGGTATCAGGATTTAGGAATTTGTTATTTATAGCCCAGACAGGTTCGTAAGCAATTACAATTTCCTTCATTTGATTTATTTCTAACCCTTTTAAGCTCCCAGCAAGCTGTTGATGTAGGACTTCTTTTGCTTTTTCGCCTTCACGCTCTTTAGCCGTTTCTCCAAGGCATAAAACAGGTGTTAACCCGCTTTCAAGAGCTTTCAGAAGTTTCTGACGTATCAAATCATCGGTTTCTCCAAAAATCCGTCGGGGTTCAGAATGTCCTAAAATCACAAACTGACATAATTCTTTTAATGATAGAACCGATATTTGACCAGTGAAAGCTCCTTTCTCGTGATAATACATATTCTGCCCCGCCAACATTAGATGGGTGTCTTTAATTGTTTTACTCACTGAATACAATTCAGTAAAAGATGGGGCAATAAATACATCCACATTTGATATAGTAGATAAACCTTGGGCAATGTCGTCGGCAATTTTTACCGCTTCATTATTGGAAGTAATTTGCATTTTCCAATTACCTCCTATTACAATTCTTCGCATCTCTTTCATCCGCTTCCAAAGTTTTCTCTATTGGAATTTGATAATTTCGATTTCGAAGCGAATTTCCCAAACGACTGATGGAGGTTATCCTACCATAAAAGATAATAAACGGTTTTTTATCCCTTCTTCCTGTGAAAAAGATTCGCTCGATTATTTTGGCTTTTAAGCAGCTAAAATCTGCATTCCTCCTTCTTCTAGGGACTATCACCTTGGGAAGCCTTATATTTCACTGGTATTACCTTCCATCATTCGATTTGCAATATACAGGAGCCATTCTTGATAATATATTAGCAACTATTGCCTTATTGCTATCTATGGACGTATATACTTTTCCTCATGCCGGAGATGTAGTTATAAAGCTTTTATACGTTGTGTATCCATTTTTAGGGTTAGTTCTGATAGGGATAGGAATAATTGAGTTCGGAATGATCGTCTTCACATACAGGTATCGACTAGAAGCTTGGAATGATTGGTTGGCAAATGATATGGAAAGGCACACAATTTTGGTTGGATTGGGAAATGTGGGGAGTAGGATTGTTAATGAGCTAAAAGAAGATGGAATAGCTACGACTGTTATAACTCTTGAGAAAGATAATTCAGAATTGATAAATGAATTATTAGAACATCCTTCTATAGCTTTAATTTTCGGAGATGCCACTCAACGTCCGATATTAGAAAAAGTAAATGTCCAGAAGGCACGTGCACTGATTGCGGTTACAAATGATGATTTAGTCAATTTTAAAATTGCCACGATTGCAAAAGAATTGAATCCAAATTTACGTACTGTGATTAGAGCATTTGATGTAGCTTTTTCTAAAAAAGTTACAGAACTCTTTGACATTGATGCAGCTCTAAGCACAAGTGCAATTGCTGCCCCCGCATTCGTCGCCACTAGCTTCGAAGATGGAATAATCCAAACTTTAAAGTCGAAAAAAGGAAAGAGTGATATACACTTGATGGAGATAGAGATATCGTCAACCAAGCGTGTTTCCCCGCTCATAGTAGAAGATGTTGAAAGGCAATTCGAGATAACAATAGTTGCAATTGATAAACAACCCCATCCTGAATCCGACGATAAAATTCATCCTGGATCGAAATTGTTAATTCTTGGTGAAATCAAAGCCTTACGGCAATTAAAGCAGCAATTCAGTTAACTTTACACTTTCACAAGTTTTTTATATTGGCTCAAGTCATGAATTTCGAGATTGATTTCTTTATTGCTTATTCATCGGTGATTGTTCATGGAAGTTGAATTCAATGGTATTTCGGCTGATACAATATCTGAAATATGTGCTCAACATCGTGTAAAAGCCGATGTGGTAGCATTGACAGCACGTGATACAGTATGTGCGCGTCAAGAAGTGCAGGAGCTTGGGGATGGATCAGGAGCACCTATGGTTGATGAAGTATGCTGTCGGGGTTATTATTATTGTGGAGATATTAACTGTGGTCGGTCTACTCGTTCCTCATCAACAAGTTACTCAGGAGGACGGGGGAGAGTTCGTTCATCTGGGAAGAGAACTGGAAGGTCTTCATCTCGCGGCTGTAACTCACAAGGAAGTGGATGCAACTCCAATAGCGATTGTGATTCCAATAGTGATAGCGCAGGAGCATTAGTGCTCTTTATTGTGATTGTTGCAGTCTTTTTATTGATTCTTTACCTTGCACCCTATATCATACCTGCTGTTGCTCTTGGGATTGAATTCGTGTTAGCTATATTTTTTGGTCTTTTTGAAATCCTCTCCTTCGGAATATTTCGAAAGAAGTTTAAACGGGTTCTTGTTCACTTTCCAGATGGGCATCCGCCAGATGAAACAATGACAAATATCATCACTGACGCTGCAACCTCTGGAGGGTTAACTAGACATTACATACCTGGATATGGATCCAATGGATTCTGGTTACTTAGGACTGGAGCCTACTTATTTTTTCCTAGCCTTGTAACAACACTCTTAGTATTGTATCTTCAGCCTGAAAACGATTATTTATTTCGCTTACCGATTATCTGCTTTGTTGTCGCAATAATCCTCATTTGGTTAGGCAATTTTCTAGTAAATCGAAAAACGAAAGAAATTGCCACTAGTCAAATCTAGACTGCTAAAGAATGTTTATGGTATGAAAGAGATTACCATAATCAATACCGCACCGAGTAGGAACGCGACCATAGTTTTTAAGTTCTGGGTTCCATGTGTCTGAGGAATTAAATCTGAAGCAGAGACATAGATAAATGTTCCAGCAGCCAGGGCAAGTAGGATACCAATCAAGTTATCTGTTAAACTATGAATGAATAGCAATGAAATTAAAGCACCAATAGGTGTAGCAATAGCAACTATCAAAGAAAGGATGAGCGACTTGTCAGGAAGTGTTTCATTTATCAAGGCAAAAGAGGTTACGCCTTCAGGTACTTCATGAGCGATTACAGCTAGTGCTGCTAACATACCTATTTCTGTTCCCAACTCGAAACCGACCCCGATGATCACTCCGTCTATTAACGAATGCAAACTTAACCCTGTAAATGCCATGACGCCATTAGTCTCAGAGGAATGCTGTAAACACGGATCGCTTTCATGAAAGTGAAGTTCCGATCCTGAATGAATCACAATGAAGTTTTCTAAAAGATAAAAACTGAAAAAACCAAGAAATATGGTAGGAAAAGCGATATCTGATAATTCTACTGCTTCAGGAAGTAAATGAAAGAATACAAGTGCCAATATTAATCCTGCAGCAAACGAATTGACATACTGGGATCTCGAAATTGCCCATTCCTGCTTACTGCGCATAAGTACGATGCCTGAAAGTGTAGCAAGTCCTGCTACGGTACCATAAAAAAGAACTGTGATTTCAAAGTTAACCAATTTTAATACCTCTTGTAATAACCTCTTCTATGACGTAACCCGTAAATAGATTGTATTTTATTTAGTTATTCTTTCAATTTCTTTAAAAAAGTGAACTTACAAATTCAACAACATTCAGCCCTTCCAGCCCAATCAATAACCAAAAAGCATATGCCAAAGTAATAGAAGCAATTGAGATATTAACTACTCTGGTAACTCGTTTTTCACCCCATCGCTGGTTTGGAAAGTTGATTAGCCATCCGTATGCAACCATACCGCTAATTACACCCACTGTGAAAAACACGACTCCTATAAGTATGGCCCACAACTCATTAATACCTAATGTCAATGTGAATAACAATAATAATTCATCATTACTTGCTAATCCATGAATTATACCTATCCCAACCATCGTTCCGTGTTCATTCAATTTGGGTAAATGAAGGTGAAGATGAGTATGCTCTTTTGATTCTTCAATGTCCTTTTGAGTGTGTTCATGCCTGTGAAAGTGGAGCAGATCAAATTCCCATGCTAAAGTTAATAGAGCAATAGCAATCAACATAAATGGGACAAGTAATTCCATATTACCTAAAATCTCTTTTAAGAGAGTTTCTTTAAAAGAAAATAACACGATTGTCAACAGGGAAGCTGTTACCATATGGCCTAATGCCCATGACACACTTAATTTGGTAGTTTGTTTAGTAGTGGGAGCATTACTTAAAACGCCTGTTACAGCGACAAGATGATCGGCATCAAACGAATGCTTCAACCCTAAGAGTATCGCAAAGATCCAGAGGCCTAAAGTACTCGCGAAATCAATCATAATCCTTCTCACGACCCAAAAAACTTAGAATTTTATGATATACATATTTTTTCCTTTCTATTTTTCAGATTTTAATTCTGAAGTCAATTAGCTTTTACTATGTTTCTCTTTACTTAATTTTACTCTTACTAATAAAAAACTGATCCAACTTGGTAAAAGAAGGACTATAAATAACGCAGACTGGAATATCATGTCCTCTGCGATTATAAGGAGCGATAATCCGAGAAATAATGTTGAATGTTGCATTAACCTAATTCTAGGGGAAAAGGTTGTGAAATATCTACTATAAGTTCCTAAGATGAGAATAAATCCAATGATAAGAAGTACTGGAGGGGTTATTCCAGTGAAAGATGAAGGAAAGAAAAAATAGAGTAATAGACATATGTTGCTAAGAAAAATGCTAAGAGTAGAACCAAAGCATCCTGCACAGATAGAATGATTCTTGTAGACCAGTTCGTGCTTTTTCATAGAACCTGAGTGGTGAGAGAGAGATACAACGAACCACGGGAATGAATTTCGGAATGAAAGTTGTAAAAATCCAGGGATAAATGAAAATCCAACAAAAATGAATAATCCAATTACTAGCTGTCGAGTTGTCCAGATTGTGTCCAATGGATCTGAATCAATCATTGATAAGAGATTTATAGATATCAAACTAATTATAAGTACGATAAATGGGAAGAGAACATATAATAATTTCTTTGGTTGAGAATTCACAATGAAACCCATTTCCCAGTGAGAAAAGAATCGTACCGATGCTTGTTGTCAAAAATAGCTGAAAACTATAAAAGATCACTGGTAAGAACTTAATTCTCAATAATGATTCAATTCAATTTAGGAAGGCGTATTGGATGAGAGCAATAACAGTAATACGAACTTTTTGTTTCGCACTAGAAAATCAAATGAAGTTTGTTACCGAAGAATTAACCCCAGAAGATCTGAGATGGCGTTCAGATAAAAATCCTGCTCCGGCTGCTGGGTGGATCGTTCGTCACGTGCTAGTATCCCATGAACAATTTGTTAATCAATTACTACTGGAAAAACCATCCCTGCTTCCTGACGATTTTTATACACTATTTGGATTTAGCTCTGAAGGAGAATTCCCTAATCAATATTCACTTGAGGATTTATTCACACAATTTAAACTTGTAACTGGTCAAGTCGTTGAGGAATTAATGGCAAAAGACGAGATGTGGCTAGAAAAATTTCCCGATGATTCACTTCTTCCTCCACACTGGAAAAATCGAAATCATATGAAAGTTCTGGTTCTGCATTTCAATCATGTATTTACTCACTCAGGCCAGATTTTGGAAATCAAAAGAGCAAGAGAAAAAGGGGCTTGGGGTTTTTAAAAAAAGGGTAGGTGTAGGTATTACCCCAAAGCTATTTATTTATGACGGAGGCAACTAGGAACTGCAAAATTCCACCATGTTTGAAATATTCAATTTCAATCTCCGCATCCACTCGTGCAGTTACTGAAAACTTTATAGTAGATCCATCACTCTTGTTAGCTACAACTTGTAATTTCATTTTTGGTCGTAAACCTGCATCAAGACCAAGAATGTCATAGGTCTCTGTACCATCTAATCCCAATTCTTGCCAACCTTGACCATTTTCAAATTCGAGGGGAAGCACACCCATGCCCACAAGATTACTTCGATGAATGCGTTCAAAACTTTTGGCAAAGACAGCCTGAGCACCAAGTAAGGCCACACCTTTTGCAGCCCAATCACGTGAACTACCAACACCATAAAGTGCCGACCCAAGAACAATGGTAGGCGTTGAATCTTCCCCATACTTCATTGCAGCATCGTAAAAGCTTGTTAATTCACCACTGGGATGATGTATTGTCCACCAACCTTCTTTGGAGGGAGTTAGCTGATTTTTTACTCGAATATTAGCTAGAGTTCCACGCATCATAATTTCATGATTACCACGACGACTTCCGTATGTATTGAAAGCATCAAGAGGCACACCTTTGGATATCAAATATTTTCCCGCAGGACTTTCAGAAGCAATAGCTCCAGCAGGACTGATATGATCAGTTGACACTTTATCGTGAAATAATCCAAGAACACGGGCGCCTTTGATATCTTTAAAGGATTTTGCCTCAAGAGAGAAGTAACGGTCCTCAAAGAAGGGAGGATTCCGAATGTAGGTTGATTCAGGATCCCATTCAAAGAGAGTTGTAGTTGGTGCTTTTAAAGCCTGCCAGTTAGGATCCCCCTCACTAATCATACTATACTCTTTTTTGTAAATTTCCGAAGAAAGACCTTTTTCAACTGCATAATTAATCTCATCTGCAGACGGCCAAATATCTTTCAGGTAAATTGGTTTCCCATTAGGTGTATAGCTAAGAGGATCCTTCGATAAATTGATATCAACTGTACCCGCAAGAGCATATGCTACTACAAGCATGGGAGAAGCTAAGAAGTTTCCACGAGTGAGTTGATGGATTCTTCCGCCGTAATTTCTATTTCCACTAAGTACAGATGTCACGTAAAGGTCATGTTTCTTAATGGCCTCTTCGATTTCAGAGCGAAGGGGGCCACTATTTCCAATGCATGTTGTGCATCCGTATCCGACAAGATGAAAACCAAGCGCTTCAAGATATGGTGTTAAATGTAAATCATCTAGATAATCGGTTACCACCTTTGAGCCAGGAGCAAGACTCGTTTTAATTGTAGGTTTTACTCGTAATCCTAATTTAACTGCCTTTTTAGCCAGCAGACCTGCACCTATCATAACACTAGGATTTGAAGTATTTGTACAAGAGGTAATAGCTGCAATTACTAAATCTCCATCAGTAATTGGCCATGTAATACCATCTAACTCAATATCTACTTGACTCTTCTCACGATTTTTCTCTTTCAGGTGTTCATTTAGGAATCTTCCCACTCGATTTTTCACATCAGCCAGTGTCACCTGTTCTTCAGGATTCAGTGGCCCAGCAATTGAGGGTTCTATTTTTGAAATATCTACTTCTATGATTTCGGTAAAATGAGGGTCAGGAGTATCCGCAGTCCTGAACAACTTTTGATCTTGGGCATACTGCTTAACAAAAGCAATATGTTCTGGATCTCTGCCACTTAACTCTAGATAATTGAGTGTTTGTTGATCAATTGGCCAAAATCCAACGGTTATTCCCATTTCAGGAGACATGTTGCTGAGTGTTGCACGATCTGGGACGGACAATTTACCTACACCTGGACCGAAATACTCAACAAATTTCCCTACAAGATTTCTTTTCCGGAGATTTTCGGTTATTGTAAGGACTAAGTCGGTTGCCGTGGTACCTTCAGGTAATTCTCCAGATAACTTTACTCCTACAACTTCAGGGAGAGGAAGGTAATATGGTTGTCCTAACATGACAGCTTCAGCTTCTATCCCACCTACACCCCAACCAATCACGCTAACACCATTAACCATTGGAGTGTGACTATCTGTTCCCACACACGTATCAACTAAAGCAATTTTTTCTCCATTAACTTCACGTACGTCAACTACTGAGGCCAAATATTCAAGATTTACCTGATGGCAAATACCAGATCCTGTGGGAACAATACGAGTATTCTGAAATGAATTTTGGGCCCATTTAATCAGTTTATATCTTTCTGAGTTTCGTTCATACTCTTTTTCAAGATTTTGTTCATAGGCGTCATTTACCCCGAAAAAATCGATTTGAACAGAATGGTCTATTACCAGATCAGTCGGAATACGGGGATTAATCTGAGCAGGGTCACCACCAAGTTTATGAACCGCCTCTCGGATTGCAGCCATATCTACAATAAGGGGAACACCTGTTAGATCTTGTAATACTACACGAGCAGGCATGTAGGGAATTGTTTTTCCTAATCCTATTGGCCAACTTGCTATCGTGTTTACATCATCCTTGGTAATAATTTTAGCATCGTAACTTCTCAAGACATTTTCCAAAAGCACCCGTATAGAAAATGGTAGCCGATCAATATCGACTCCTAAATCCTCTAATACGCTTAAACTGTAAACAAAAACGTCATCTTGGCCATAAATTTTTACCTGTTTGACTTTCTGAATATTTTCTAGTGAGATCAACTAATTTCCTTCCAAAGTTTTCAACTAGAGACCACTAAGGACGAAAAGTTTTAAGATTTTCGTGAACGAAAACAAGAATTTTGTGAATATCTAAGTGTTTTTCAGTTTTCCTTCCAGTTGATACCTTATTAACCACATTTTCCGTGTTATTTCCAAATATCTTACTCGTGGATTGCATTGGTCAGTAGAATGAAAATAGAGTTGTTTTGTGTAATCCTCTGGATAATCAGGATGGCACATTACCATAAAATTAGCATTATCGATTTTTTCCCCACAAAACTTGCAGATTAGGCAAGATTTTTCAAATTCTTCATAATCAGAACAATCTTGAATATAATCTGATAACCATTCCTTAAAATCCGAGGAGGGAGATTCATTATGTTGTTTTGAGTCTTCAACGTGTGACTGTCGATTCTTTAATTTTTTAATCTGTGAATCAAACGTCTTGACGAGTAATTTGTCAATTTCTTCCCAGCTCATTTTGTTTCTACTCTGAAAGTTGTGTTAGATTCTCAAGTTTAAGATTTATTTGTATCACATGTTAACTCGATAAACAACGTCCATCAATGTTCCATCGCGATATTCAATGGCTGTACAGATTTCATCTGTGAACTCAGGCTCAATTAATGCTGCCTCGCTGTAAGCCATATCGCGAAGAGTTGTCATATCGAGAATGTCTACATCCGAGTTTCTTAGGTGCTTAATTAGCTCAGTATTCTTAGGATTGACTGCAATACCTGCATTGGTTATCACAACATCTATCATTTCTCCAGGGGTTGAAATCGTGGTAACTTTATCACGTACAATGGGAACTTTTCTGGCAATGGGACATGTAATAATAGTCAAACGAGCTGCAGCGGCATCAGTATGTCCTCCAATTCCGTGAAGTAACAAACCATCACTATGTGTGTTCACATTTACATTAAAATCAAGATCTATTTCAGTAGCTCCCAATGCGACCACATCCACATAATTCGCTAATGGTCCACCCGGCGCGTATATATTATATGAATGATAAGCCGAGCTTTCAATATGGAGAGGGTTTTCTTTCAGAGATTTTACCGCTGCGAGGTCAAAGGATTGTCCGTCATAAATCTTTTGAAAGATACCTTCTTCTAGAAGTTCAACTGCTGCTTCTGTGGTACCGCCGTGTATAAAACTCCCTGTTAACTTTTGTTCGGTCATTATCTCCTCTAAGTAATGAACAGTTGCTAAAGAAACTCCACCAGCGCCAGCTTGGAATGAAAATCCGTTTTTGATATATCCTGCTGCCTGAGCTACATTTATTACTTCTTCCGCCATTGCAGTATGTCTTCCTGTAACATTTCTTCCTAAACTCCCAGCAACAATCTTGTTTGGATCCCCTATTTTATCTACAGTGACAATATAGTCAACATTTGATCCACGTATACTCACTGGGGTCACAGGTTCTTCTGTAAGATTATCGGTGATTAGTACCACATGATCCGCATAAACTGAATCCGTTTCGTTAGCAAATCCATTTGCTCCAAACGCTGATGGACCCTGACATCCATTCATATTCCCCATTTGATCGACAGCAGGGGAGGCTACAAAAGCCACATCAAGATGTAAATCATCACTTTCTACTGCACGTGCTCGTCCACCATGCGAACGTAGACTAGTTGGGATATTAACCTCGCCAATAGACACTGCTTTACCAATAGATCCATTCATGCTACCAGAAATCTCACTAATGATTCCTGAATGTACATGTTCAATTAATGGCTCATGATTCGGGAATAATGCTGTTGATGCAAGTGTTAGGTTTTTAATTCCCATGCTAGCAATTGTATCCATAACTTGACAGATTACTAGATCCCCATAGCGTAGATTGTGGTTAAATCCAAGGCACATTCCATCTTTTAATCCTACTTTCCGAATTACAATCTCAAGATCATCAAAAATTCTTTTTTTTTTCGGTGTAATAATCGAGGTTCGATATTGTCTTCCAACCCGTCGTCCTTTTGGTGGAGTGGAATAGGCTCCTGCATATGGAAGATATGTTCTCCCAAACAATTGTTTTGGAATTTTTCTACCTACTGCATTAGTTAACATCTAAATCCCGTATTCATTGAATGTTCCAAAGTACTATGAGAGTGCATAACGAACTAACGAATAAATATAGTTTACGAATGGTACTCTGAAGGAGAGATTATTTCTTCAGTTATTTCCAAGGAAATCGGATTACATTATTTATTCTATTCGCTTTAATAGTACCCTCACTCAGGAAAAAAGCATCGTCAACTTTGTCTTGTTTTAATTCAGGTTTATGACGTATTTGTTGAAATTACTTTTCTTACAACGTCTAGAGAGTTACTATTTGGATAGTCTTATATCCGAGGATTTCATCAATGTCATATAATTCAAAGTGATTTCCCAATAAAGTGGAAATTATGAATTAAAAGGAGAACAAACTAAATGAGAAAAAAATTAACTTTTCTTCTAACAATAAGCTTTAGCTTGTTGTTTTTTATTCCAGTATCGGTGAATGCCACTACTCCTGCTAATATAAATCCTGGTGATACGTTTATATACGAAATCAGCCAGTGGGATGTTCCTTTCGAGGATTTAGTCCCCATAGGAGAAGAAGCACCATTCGATATGAGTCAATTCGTCTTGGATCTTACAAATAGCACTTTAGGCATCAAAGTAATGAACAAATACGCTTCTGGCGATTATTTACTCGATTTCTATGTTGTTTTAGGTAGAACAATCCAAATACCTGTTCCAGAAGATTCCCCACCAGAACTTACAAACATTTTTGGTTCCACCTTCGATTTACCTGCAGGCATCGGAATTGGGATAGGTTCCATTCCTGGTACAGATATGGTTTCAATGCTTGAAGATAGTGAAGCTGATCTGGGTGGAGTACCATTCTACCTTGATCCAGATAAATGGGATTCATATGAAACAAAATTCAACGAACTTAATTCTGATCCAGAATTTGGAGGTACCATGACTGTTACAAACGAGGCAGGATCCGATTTTAGTGTTGAAATATCAGGAAGTGGTGGCCCGATAACATCAGGTTCGATCGCTGTTACATGGTTCAGAGAAGGCGATAACGCGGGTGTGTTTAAGAAAATAGCTGGTTCTTTAACTGGTGATTTCGATAATGATACAGTAACTGCAGATCAATCAGTAGCGGTCACCTGTGAGTATAAATCTAAAGAATTCAATCCTCTTCCTGACTTCGTTCTAGAAGTTGGTGATTTAACATTAACTCTTGAAGATGTACAATTTACATACTCAAAAAGTGGTGTCTTCGACGACCCCACTATTGATGAGGGCTTCCTCCAAGTAAAAGATACACTCTTAAATATGCAAGGCGAAGAAGTTCTAAAATTTGATATTACAAGTGTCCGAGGATGTTACTATAACACATTAATTTCAGGATATGACATGGATACCCAAACATTGGTTCCACTAAATTCTCAAGGCCAATGGTGGGATGGCTTCACAGGTTTTCCAGTTCAAGGAGAAACCGAGTCAATAAGTGGTACCGATTACTTCGGTTTTAGCATTGGATTGATTCCTCTTGGTGCTCCTGGAATTACACCCGATTGGGATATGTGGCAAGCCTCCACTATGTCTATCTCTTCATATATCGAGATAGTTGAAGCTGGAGTTGAAGCTGCTGCAGGAACTGTAGAATTAGCTGATATGGGTATTTCTCTGAATACATTTGACTCTCTATATGAGATGCGCTTCAGTGGTGAACACACATTCTTCTATACTGAATCTTCAGTTGATCTATCATTCACCGCTAGCGATATGGCTGATGGGGTTCCTGAAGGACTATTAGCAACAACTGCAGCTAGTATAACTGCTGATCAAAATTTCTGGTTATCATACACAGATGAAGGAGAACTGGCAGGTCTTGGGTTTAGCTTAGATGCATCTTTGAGCTTAACCGATTTTCCGACTGGCAATTCTCCTGAAAGCGGAACTCTTGATCTATCAGTTGCAGTCGAACTTCAATCAGACAAAGTCTCAAGTATCCCTGATCCTGAAAAGGCAGGAACTGATCCTGACGCAGCTGGTGGAGATGGAATTACGCCTGGTTTTACAGCTGTTCCAATGTTAATGGTGATCGCTGCTTTCGCAGTTTTCATGAAGAGACGAAAATAGAGGAATAATTCCCTCCTCCCTTTCTTTTTTTATCCCCAAATTTTGTTTATTTTATTGTCGAAGCTGATTGTTCTAGGCAGCTTAATTTAGCCGAATAATACTATTTTTATTATTCTGCAGAGTTGGAAAAATTATCGCTCTCATCGTTTTTCTGGTCATGTTCCATGAATATTTCTAAAATAATTCACGAAACAGTGTTTTTACCGATAATACTAGTCATTTTTGTCCTTAGTGTTGAGAATATTACTATTTGGATCTTGGATTTTGTTGTTTCAGGGATTAACAATTATAATGACGCTATCCTGCTAAATTTGCAAGAAATCTTAGAATACCTGATTTTACTCATTGCACGAGGAATAGGACTTATAATAATCGTTAAGTTTGCTAGAAATAAGCTAGGGGATGAAAAGATAGTAAAAGAAGATAGCAGGCAACTTTTCCTCTTTATTATTGCTTCTTTGATAGTCTTAATTGGGTTATTAAGTTTCCTGATATCAATTCTTGAAAGTTTTTCACCGCTCTTCACTTTATCAAGACGAATAACTTTCTGGCCCAGATTAACAGATACAGGTACAATGACTGATAACTTTGGGATCTTATTAATTCTTGCTATCCTGTTATTGATATTAACCCCAGTTTTCGAGGAATACCTGTTTCGAAAAATAGTTATTAGCGGTTTAAGGAGAAATGCATTAGGGACGGGATGGATAGTAATATTTTCCTCCCTTATTTATGCTCTTCCTCCAACTTTGGTTATACTTGTTGAATATGGGGAGATTCAAGTTGGTTGGAATTTTCTTCTAAAGGTTTTTTGTGGAATCATACTTGCGCTGGTCTTCTTACGGACGAAGCGAATTCGTTTTTCTATACTGGTAAGCTCATTATTCAATCTGTATTTCTTCAGCTATTATCTGGTAGTATATCATCCAGATTTTTCCCAATATGAGGGATTGATAACAATGCTTATTTCTTTTCTCTCGCTGATTGGATTATTACTATTCTTCATTATAATTTTTGATGGCATTGCTGCGTCCCGAGAGAGTGATAAACCGCTACCGAAATGGATGAATGACTTCCTTGACTACACTTTTTCGACAGAAAGTAATTTACGATCATTATTCGCATGTTCTGTAGTTTTAATACCCTTAATTCCCTATGGATTACTTCTTTTCGTAGATCACACGGTTCTTTACACTGATTATAGTGGAGAGTTGGTAAGAACTGTGTTAAAGCTTGCTATTCTAGTTGGAATCATTTTAATTTCTCTTAAAGGCTCTTTAATGAAAGAAATCCCATTAGAGGAAAGAACAGCAAAAAATATTTCTTCAAAACTAATATTTTTGGGCTACTATAGGGAGTTACGGTTGAACCCTAGAAATAAATTATTAAAACTCGTAAAAACACCGTTTCGTCATATAGGGGTTATACTGCTCATTTTTGGTGCAATTTTGCCTCTGATTTATGTTTCTATGAAAGCTACAGGCACATTTGAAGTGATAATTTTGTGGGTGGCTGATACCAATATCGAAGTGACGTTTTTTCAAAGTCCTTTTCTCTCTTATATTCGAGGTTTAACGGAATTTTCGAGTATTATTTATTTTCTTCCAGTCCAAAGAGTTTTTAGCGAGGTTTTCTATTTATTCAAGCATACAAACGGAAAATGGTATTTCTTACCTGATACATTTATGTCCACTCCTAGTGACTGGATTCATGGTATTATGACTGCTGGAATGTGGTTCATATTCATGTTTTTATTTTTCTTTGTTATTCGTGAATATCTACGAAACAGGAAACTATATGCTGGAATTGGTGTTCTTGGTGTGCTCATTTCAGAAACCTTCTGGATGCTATTAGTTTCAGGTGTAGGCGCTGCTTCTTCACAGGGAGGGCCCCCAGTTGCTGGAACGAACTCTACGTTATCATTACTCATACAAACTACATTTGAAATAGAAGAATTCCTTTTCCTACCAATTGGCCTTCTTTTCTTGGGAATTGCATTTTTTTATTTATTAACTTCTGGAATTCGTCAGAGAAGAAGAGAGAAAAAGAGAGAGGAAGAAGGATTTGCTAGTTCTTGATTAAATGACTAGAATTAAGATAGCTGTTGTTGACTTTAAAGGAAAGTTTCTTTCACTTAGATCTTAAGACAAAGATTCTAGCCCATATTTTTAAAGATGAAAAATGAGCAATGATTAGAAGAAAAAACTTCTAATCTGATCTAAACTTGTTTTTATTCACTTTTAGAGAGAATAACGAGAGGCTTGAGACTTAGGAGGTGATCTTCTTTGAGTTCTGTTCGATTGTCTATTTCTATGCGAACGACCATTGCCATTCTGTCTTCTGTCACCATTCGAACGAATAGAACTATGTTTAGGAGTTTGTACTCTTTGTACATATGGAGTCTCATTCTTTTGTATTTTCAATCTACGATCTCTAAACATGAAGTAAAATTTCTCATTATCTCTTTGAGAAACTAGAGTAACCGCTTTTCCTGCCTTTCCTGCACGAGCTGTCCGTCCAATACGATGAATGTATTGTTTGTGATTCTCTGGAAGGTCGTAATTAAATATGGTTGTAACACCTTGAATATCTAGGCCTCTTGCAGCAACATCTGTAGCTACGAGTATTTTGCTCTGCTGGTTATGGAAACTTTTCAAACGTCTAGATCGCTCGTGTTGTGAGAATCCTCCATGTAGAGCTATTGCATTGATACCTGCATGAACTAAATTCCGTTCTAAAATATCTGCATATCTTCGGGTATTGCAAAAGATCATGGATAACCCATCCTTATTTTTATCTTGATTTATAAGATGGACAAGTAAAGAATATTTCAAGGAATCTTGAACTGGCCCATAATAAAACTGTGCTAACTTTCGTGGATCAACTTGGGATTCTGCTTCCACATCAATAGGTTTGTGCATATATTGTTGAGCGAGTCGACTTACCTCCGATGCAATTGTTGCAGAGAATAAGAGGGTTTGTCGATAGTCAGGGAGCTTGTTAATAATAGTCTCTACATCAGGGAGAAATCCCATGTCTAAGAGCCTGTCCGCTTCGTCTAAAACTAGGATTTTTACTCTATTAAGCTTTAAAGAACCACGCTGTATATGATCCAACAGTCGTCCTGGAGTTCCGACAACAATATCAGTTTTCCTTAAATCTCGAATTTGGGGGTTAATTGAGACCCCACCATATACACTGGTAATTCGAAGGGGTTTATATTTTGATAATTGAGTAATCATATCTGAAACTTGTTGAGCTAATTCACGTGTAGGAGTAATAACTAAAGATTGTACTCCTTGGCCTTTTTCTGTACGTGCGATTATTCCTGAAGCAAAGGCGAGAGTTTTTCCACTTCCCGTAGCTGCTTCTCCGATGACATCACTGCCAGCGATTACATGAGGTATCGATTTGTTTTGAATTTCTGTGGGATTTGTAAATTCATATTCTTCACAGACTCGTAAAATGGGCTCGATGACACCCAGTTGTCTAAATTTAGTAGTATTTGACATAAAAATTCAACTGTTATTATTTACTTTAATTTACTTTAATATAGTGTGTAAATAAGTAAGGATAATTATTAAAAGAGCAAATGTTCTCCAACTGAGTCCCCACTGCTTTCTAATCTCTATTCTTCACTCTAATTTATATTATCTAATTTTACTTTATAAAATTACTTATTCTAAAACCCATTACTATTAAGAAATATACCACAATGGCCTTCTACTGTCAGTTCTATCAAATACAATAATGTTATACCCATAACATAAACAAAAAGAGGATAATGAACTTCAAGTAAGAATTCTCAATTCTGGGCCTTTTTTAGCGCTTTTTGCAGCTTTCTTCCCCCACGTATCATCTTTAACAAAGAAAAACCTCTAAACTGTTTTCCATTCTCTTTACACGATTCCAAGACATAAGGAACGATTTTTTTACAACTTTCCTCAATATTTGTACCAATATGTTCTAAAACTATTGCTGTTTCCCTACGGAATGACTCTTCATCCTTCCATTCGTCAATTACCTGTGTTTTCTTACCAAGATTCGTATCAATCATACCAGGCATGAATATATTGAGCTTAACATCATCATCTCTCTCTTTGAGCTCTTCTGCGAGACACTTAGAAAACGTATCTACTCCTCCTTTTGATGCGGAATAGAGGGTCATATTGGGAGTTGGACGTCCAACACCTGCTCCAGCAAGAGTAATAATTCTACCATATCCTTGTTTAATCATATAGGGTAAAGTTGTCGTAATTGCATTGATTGTCCCAATTAAATTAACACCAATAACAAATTGGGCATCAGAAGCTACTTGCTCTGGGGTTAAATATTCTAGTGGACCATAGGTGGTATTTAATCCTGCATTTGCTACTAGAATTCGAATCGAACCAAAAGTATCTACTGTGGTCTCAACAACTTTTTTAATGTCATCTAAGTTTGTAATGTCACATAGTAATCCAAGAACTGAGTCACCATATGTTTTCTTAAATTCTGAGACTGTTTCATTAACTCGTTCCTCATCTCTGGAGCAAATCGTAACTTTACATCCTTCTTTCAGGAAAATATCAGCGATCTTCTTTCCAATACCACTTGTAGAGCCAGTTATAATTGCCGTTTCACCGTTCATTCTCATAATGAATTCCTTCTTCTGTAAGTAGAATTTTATGATCTTTATAAAATACTTAATCTATCTTCGTTTACATAAAGTTCATGCGATAAATGATCGATACGTCCGTTTTGTGATGCGATTTAATTCCTAATACCAAATCTTTACTGTTAGAGAAGAATATTTTCAACAAGAACGTAGAAAAAAACTGCATTGCCTATATAGAGAATCATTACTTGAAATATGCAGATAATTTTTGTAAATAAGTTCTGTTCAAGCAACTGTGAATACATCCAATAAGCAGATAGACCGAGAATGATCTCTGGTATCAATAT
>DXJL01000062.1 GCA_019057635.1 Candidatus Heimdallarchaeota archaeon | reverse complement strand
TCAAATATAAAATGCAAAGGGGATCATTATGATACTAGAAGCCGTGAATGACGTAGAGATTTTGATAGGTGTCTTAGAAATTGGTGTAGTAATAATTTTCTCTCTTATCGTTGCAAGAGGACTAGGAAATCGCGGAATCCCTCAAGTTTTAGGTTTGATTACAGGAGGAGTTGTGATAAGAGGATTTACAATGGTAACAGATTTTCCTGCGCCACCTACACCGGAATTAATATATTTAATAACAACAGGCGCACTAGGGTTCATTGGATATAGCATAGGATCTCATATTGATATATATAAATTAAGAGATGCTTCTTGGGGTTTACCATTCGTATTAATTGGTGAAGCTCTTGGAGCCTTCTTGGTTGTAGCTATCTTAGTTAATTTTCTGATACAGGATTTCATTTTGGCATTATTACTAGGATCAATTGCGATGGCAACGGCCCCTGCTGCGACATCTGAAGTAATTAGAGAATATAACGCTCATGGTTCACTCAGTCAAACGATATTGTTTATTGTCGCGTTTGATGATATTCTAGCAATCATTTTCTTCAATATTGCATTAGGTTATGCTGAATCTACCTACGTCACCTCCACTCTATCACTATTAGAGATATTCATACCTATCATAGTTGAGGTAATCGGTTCAATAATTCTTGGAATTGCCCTAGCATTCGCAATGAAACCGTTTCATATGGAAGGTGTCAAAGCATATGAGTCCGCAGAATATGTATTCCCTTCTGTTTTGATATGTATTTCACTTGCAGGACTATTACATTTCTCAGTGATATTAAGCTGTATTGTATTTGGCTTTGCATTAAGTACACTGGCCAAGTGTGAAAATAAAGCCTGTATTCGAGGAGTAGAAAGGCTTTCTAGTCCTGTAATTGCATTATTCTTCATTCTTGTAGGATATGAAATGGAACTGAATCTACTCCTTACACCTTTAATATTGGTAATTTTACTTTATTTCATTTCTCGGGCTATTGGTAAATCTACTGGAGCATTCTTTACATCCTACTTCTCGAATATGCCGCAAAAGGTAACACGATATTTACCATTCTCTTTAATAAGTCAAGCTGGGGTAGCTTTAGGTCTAGCTGCTTTTGCATATACTCGACTCTTGGAATTAAATGTGCAAGCGGCTAGCGACATCGCTATCGTTTTAATAGATATTGTAGCAGTAAGTGTTCTAATTACAGAAATTGTTGGACCACTTTTATTGAAGAATGCGCTAATCAGAGCAGAGGAAATCAAAGAACCTGTTCCAGTACCACTTATTGAAAACCATACATAGGCATAATCAATGAACCAGTCCATTCACGGCATTTTTCTGAGACTTAACCATAGTATGATGGTTGATCAGGATCAGACTTTTGTTTCATTTGGCCAACTTGGATTTCACCATGCATTTCTTCATATTTTTTTACATGCTGTGTCATCCATATTGCCATTCGTTTGAAAATTAATGGACTCATCTTAATATTTGCAACAAAATCATGTTGGACAGTATCTAACACAATTTGACCATTTGCTCCAAGTTGGGGGACGAGCTTATCAGAAAAAAAGCTAATATTTCCTTCGTTGGGATTTATTCCTCCAAAAAATCCTGATATAGCAAAACTCGGTACATTATCAAATTTTACGTTCCTACGGGGTAATCCTTGGGCCATCTCGAATACATCCTATGATAAAACTTCAATTCAATCAAAATTATTATCTTTTCGTTTTCTAATCTGTTTTGTGGAAAAAATGACTTTCTGCAAGAATTGTGGCAATAAACTCACAGAAGAAGCTTTTATGGGATATTGCAGCCTGAACTGTCTTGGAGGCCTATCCAAAGGTAAAACTCATCCAAAACGAGAGCAATATAAGTCTGTTCATCCTTTTTTATCATTTGATTATCATGGTGTCTCTCTTTATGAAGCAAAAACAAGAATTGTTGATGATATAATTGAATCTTTTGAAAGTGGAGTTGAGGAAGTCCGATTGATTCATGGGTACAAGCATGGACAAGCGATAGAAGCTTATATTTGGCAGAAAAGCGGATTACATCGAGAAGTAAGAGCTTTACGTCCCGATATCAGCTTTCGTATCCAGAAAGGATCCACACGAGGAGTTACTTCTATCAGATTTTAGGTATAAATTTGAATATTTCTTGATTGACATTATAATTACCTAATAATTTGTTTGCTCAAATTACTTTCTTCCCTCTACTGTTTCTAGTAAGGACTTGTCACCATGGCTGTATCATCAGATGTTCTACTTGGGATTTTTTTGATAGCTCTTGCTATGGTAATTGTAGTTGGCTTAGCAAGCTACTCACTAATCCAAGTGCTCTTCTACGGTAGAAAACGTTATATTCTTCAAAAAGTTCCTGAGAAAGGTGCAGATTCTGTATTAACTGGAGCTGATCTATCGAGAGATATGACGGTAACTCAAGCTACCATGACTGGAGTGGGAGCTATGATCGGAGCTGGTATATTTGTATTGACAGGAATTGCTGCTGGAATTGCGGGGCCTGGCTTATTGGTTGCTTTTGCATTTAATGGAGTTATTGCCACCTTAATTGCGTTGGTTTACGCAGAATTGGGATCAGCAATGCCAGAAGCAGGGGGAGGGTATATTTGGGCTCGTGCAGGTCTTGGAGAAACGCAAGGATTTTTCTCTGGATGGATGAGTTGGTTCGCTGCTGCAGTGGCGGGCTCTCTCTATGCGCTTGGATTTGGAGCGTACTTTGTGGCATTGTTATCAAATCTCGGGATTGTAATTCCAGAAAATTCGATTTTTATTGTCGAAAAAGCTATTGCAGTAGTCATCATTATCCTTTTCTTACTGATTAATCAACTCGGTTCCTCCGTTATGGGTAAAGCCGAGGTTTGGATTTCAGGGGCCAAAATTCTGATTTTAGTCTTTTTTATTTTTACTGGACTCATAATAATGACTGGAAATCCTACTCAAGCACTCAATAATATTGATAACTTTTTTCCAAAAGGTTTCTTCACTATTTTCATGGCTATGGGTTTTACTTTCATTGCATTTGAAGGATATGAGGTTGTATGTCAAACTGGGGAGGAAATTTATGATCCTAAAGTGAGTGTCCCAAAATCAGTGATCCTATCAGTATTAATTGTCATTCCAATTTATCTTCTTGTTGGATTAGTCTCATTAGGCGCGTTTACCCCTCCAGGTGGTTTGCAGACTTATGAATTCTTAAGTCAACATGAAGAACTCGGATTGTTATATGCAGCGGAACATATGATCCCTGGATTGGGATTGATAGTAATTCTCTTTGGAGGACTGCTAAGTACCCTTTCTGCATTAAATGCTGCAATTTATTCCTCAACTCGGGTAGCCTTTGCATTAGGACGAGATGGCTCACTACCATCAAAATTAGGAACGGTTTCACCACAACGTCATACACCAGTCACGTCGATTAATGTTACAGGCTTACTGATTATTGTCATGGCAGTCCTTATCCCCATTGATACGGTAGCAGCTTCTGCAAGCTTCATGTTTATGATTTTATTCGGTCAGGTTTTGTTGGCTTCAGTAATAATTCGGAAAAAAGTAAGAAAATCCCGGGAAAAGCTTGACTATGGTTATAAAACTCCTCTTTTTCCCCTTATTCCTTTACTAGGGGGTATTGCTTTAATTACTATTTTTGTATTCACACTTCTCTTACACCTAGATGCATTTGTCACCACGCTGATATGGATATCTCTTGGTTCGGTTGTTTATTTTATTTTTGCTCGCAGTAGAACCCCTATGAAAATATCTTCGAAATTAGGAAAGCATACTAAAATGAGAGCTGATTATATTCCAGAAGCATTTTTTACGACAGTCTGTGAAAATATTTTAGTTCCTTTGGCAGGAAAAGAATATGAATGGGATGCCTTTCGAATAGCTGTTCACCTTGCACATGAATTTGGACAAAAAATTACTCTTTATCACTATGGTTATGAATCCGAGGAGAAATTTCATAAATACACTGATAAATTGCTCGAATTTCATATCCCTTATGAATTGAAGATCGTTAGTCCAGAAAAAGGTCATTCTAAACCACAAGATATTGTTCAACACTTGTGTGATATTACATCGACAGGTAACTATCAACTAGCTATTCTCCCCTCACGTCGGAACCGGAAATTTTGGCAACGAAGCCTTTCACATGATTCTATTCGGAAAATGCCAATACCTGGTCTCGAGGTATTTCCCTGTAGGGAATGCAAAAAGACGGATTATTTCACTTTTAATCAAGTAGGAGTCTTGACTCCGGGAACGAAACGTGATCCTTTCCTTTTACAAATAGGTATTTCTATAGTTTCTTCTACCAAGATGTCAGATCTGGTTGCCTACCACTGGACGGATGTCCCTGATCTAATTACTCCAAAAGTGATGTCTGAAGCTCCGGGGGTACAGGAGAATACAGCTATCTTTTTACATAATATTGGAGAAGCCCTTAGGATGGGGATTCCCATTCAGCAACGTCACGTCCTTGGACATAATTTCGTGCGAAGCATAGGGAACATTGTTAAAAAAGATAATCTTGACCTTCTTATTTTAGGTTATGGAAAGCCTAGACTAAGTAAACGACCTTCAGAAAAGCTAGTCAATAATATTAAGTGTACTGCAGTTGTTTTCCACGGTCGTCCCGAATTTAAATACAAACCAGAAACCACCCCCTCTTTTTATTGATGACAAAGTTTTTTGGTAAAGAAGAATTTTCGAATTTATTCAGATATAGGAGGATTTTGAGTATTGAGTAACTATAAACGTGTAGCAATTTACCTACAAGATAAACACAGTATACCTGAGTCGATGGAATTTGCTAAATATGCTGAAGAAAAAGAATTTGAAGCAATTTGGCAGGCAGAAAGTCGATTAGCTAGAGTAGCATCAGTACCAATGGCAGCGATGGCTGCAGTAACCAACAAAATTAAGCTAGGTTCTGGAGTTATAAATAATTTAGTTACAGTGGCTCCTGCAGTTGCTGCTACATTTTCAACGATGGATCAAATGGCTCCTGGTAGATTTATCTGTGGAATTGGAGCATGGTGGGAACCACTGGCAAGTAAGGTTGGAACACCTAGGACAAAGCCGTTAAAACGTATGAAAGAATATGTAACTGTGTTAAAAAGACTATTTAATATGGAAACCGTCACATTTAATGGAGAATTTGTAAAAGTTGATGGAATTACCCTAGATATAGTACATGGAGATCCTGATAAACCCAGAGAAGTTCCCATTTATATTGGAGCAACTGGAATGAAAATGATGGAACTAACGGGAGAACTCTGTGCACAAAAACTTGCAGATGGAGTGGTATTAAATTATATGGTAACGCCCGATTACAATAAGACTGCTTTAAAACATCTTGAGATTGGAGCGAAACGTGGTGGAGGATCTATAGATGATATTGATCGGCCTCAGCTCATTGTTTGCTCTATGGATCCTGATCGAGATAAGGCATTAGATGCAGCTCGTGAACTCCTCACTCAATATATGGGACAGCAACCTCATTTAATGAAAGCGAGTAAAATGCCTCAAGATATTCTAGACAAAATCCATGCGGAACTCACGTGGCCAGCTACAAAAGAACAAATCAGAAAAGCTATGAGACATATTCCTGATGAAATTGTTCAGAAGATAACGGCAAGTGGGACTCCTGATGAGTGTTACGATCGTGTTCAACAATGGGTTAATAATGGTTGCACATGTCCAATTCTCTATCAACTCTCAGATGACGTTAAGTTGATGATTGATACGTTTGCTCCAAAATAACTGGAATTATTTCAGTTTTTTCATTATAGAGTAATCTTCTTCTTTCTCCTTTTTTAAGGGCTGATTTGAAAAGAATAATCTCTTACTTATACTACAAATTCCAAGAGCATGACCAAAATTCCGGTCACAACTCCAGCCACAACCATTCTGAGGCCGTATAACACTTTATTTTCATCAGATATAACCCCTAAATAAGCGCCCAAGATGAATAAGGCAATAGCTGTTAATACAATTGAGGAGATATATGCCACCCCAATATCTAGGTCTAAGAGTGGAGCAAAGAAGTAAGGCATAAAGCTAATTGATGCTGCTATAAATGGACTTATACCATCAACAATAGCTACGAATATTGAAGATACCTGAGCTGCCTGATCATGCACAGTGTCATTTAATTCCTCTAACATAGCTTTTTCTTTTTCTGCCATTTCCTGTTTTTTAACAGCCATCTCTGTAAGATATGCACCAAAACCTCCGCTGACACCCATTGCAATACTAGCACCAAGACCCGCTAACAGAATCGTTGAAGGTTCTTTAACATCTGCTAATAAAGATCCAAGTATAATTCCCAACGCAGTTAATGATCCATCAAAGGAATTCATAACCATATAGCGTCTCGCTATTCCACCTGCTCCACCCATGGATAGAAGCTCTTTAAGCTTTGAAATCGAAATCACAGATAAATCCGCACGATTGAAGGGAATAATTACTTTGTTTGAAAGAATTATTGTTGGCTGCTATTTACCCAAAAGACCAGTATTGTCATTAAAGAGGGAATCTACATAACTATAAGTTACTATTCCATTCGTTCTAAGAGTTTTTTTAGCCTATTCAAATCGGGGGGGATTGCATCAAACACTGTTACGGTTTCGAAAACGACTTCAGGATCCTTAAAACCCGTCCCAGTTATAGGAAGTGCAATGAAATCAGATGGATCAATAGTTCCATCATTTACTAGCATTTCTAATCCAGCCAATGCTGCTGTTCCTGAAGGTTCACCAAAAATCCCTTCATCAGCTGCTAACCAGCGTTGAGTTCGCAATATATCAGCTTCTTTTACCGCTACTGCTGTACCCTTGCTTTCATAAATAGCCTCAAGTGCTTCATTACCATCCCAAGGATGGGGATCAGCTAAACCCCCAGCAATTGTATTTGGAGTTTTAGTCCAATCTATGAAGTTTAATGGTTTAACTTTCTTTTTAAATGACTCAACTATGGGTGCGCACTCAGCCGGTTGTACTGCTACCATTTTTGGTAGTTTATCAATGAAATCCAGTTGTTGGAATTCAAAAAATCCTTGAAACGTTCCTGCTAGAAGGCCCCCGCTCCCAGTATTACACAGAACCCAATCAGGTACTTGCCAGTTGCTTTGTTCACAAATTTCAAACCCTAAACTTTTTGTTCCCTCGAACTGAAATGGGTTGAATGGTCCAAATGAAGGACTAGGAGTCCAATTATATTCTTGGTATGCTTTTTTAAATAAATTTACGGTTGGATCTTCTCCTTCTTTCACAACTGATACCCTTACAACTTTAGCTCCGAGAAAAGTTAATTGTGCTATTTTTCCCCGAGGAGCATGTTCAGGTACGAACACTACTGCGTCCATTCCTGATCGGGCTGCAAAAGTTGCTAAGGCAGCTGCTGCATTTCCACTAGATGCTGCTGTAACGGTTGTCGAACCAAGTTCCCTTGCTTTCGAGACGCCTACAGAAATAGGCCGATCTTTAAAACTTCCAGAGGGATTTACTGATTCGATTTTAAGAAAAAGATTCTTTACACCAATTTTCTTAGCAATTTTATTAGCTTTAACAAAAGGTGTCCCTCCAGTCCCCAATTTGATCAAATTATCTGGATCTTTTAATGGGTAAAATTCTACATAGCGTTCATGATTGAATGGTCTTTTCTCGAGTTTTTCTTTTGTGACGACTTCCTTCAATACATCATAATCAAATGATATCTTTAATCTGTAGCCACATCCACAATATTTCTTAATGAAATCTTCTTCATTGATTCTAGCTTTACATTTTGGACAAGAAAAAGTCGAATCATATAATTGTTGGTGTCTTGGGTTCATCACAGTAACACTCTGGATTATACATTTTATTAAAGGGAATTGACTCGTGCATTAAACTGTTTAATCAACTCATCTAGCTGAGGAGTCATTTTATGAATAGAGGGCCAGTACGAATCGTCATACCATTGTCGTTCCAGCTCTTCCATTGTTTTTCCTTGTTGCTCAACCCAAGTAAAGTACTTCAGGTTGTGAACTCGTTTCTTCTGGAGATATGTGAGTTCGAGAACATAATCAGTTTTAATCGACTGAATAGATCGATGATAATCAATGGCGGCATGAATTTTTTCATACTGGCCGAATTGTTCCCTAAGTTCCTTAACTCGAGATTGGTACATTTCCATTGAATCAGTAAACACTGTAACAATGATATCTTTGCTTGTCATTTCATAATATTTTGCCATTTTGATTGCGAATAGCACATTAGCCATACTTGATATTCCTAGGAGGTCTAATTGATTAACGATGTTCTCAGGGACACCAATATCGTTTTGAAGATATTTAAGGCCTGAAGGTTCATTAAATAATCTAACCCAATTCATCGCATCAACATCGTCAATAGCCACTATAAAATCAGTATTTCTTACATTATGCACCCATGGAACGTGCTTATCTCCGATACCCTCAATTCGATGGGCGCCAAATCCATTCATATAGAGTGTAGGACATTGTACTGATTCTCCTGCTGCTATAAAACTAGTTGGATAATGTTCTTTCAAGAAATCTCCTGATCCAAGCGTTCCAGCACTTCCAGTTGTGAAACAACAGCCTCTATATGATCCTCCACCTATTTCTTTGTCCAAAACTTCCTTAATCGCATTTCCTGTTACTTCGTAGTGCCATAGATGATTCCCAAATTCATCGAATTGATTGAATATTGTAATATCATCCCCTCTCTCTGCGTTTAATTCGTGACATTTATCGTATATTTCTTTGACATTTGATTCACTCCCTGGAGTGGCGATTACTTCACCTGCAACAGTACTAAGCCATTCAAATCGCTCTTTACTCATCTCTTCAGGTAAAATCGCAATTGATTCACAGGCAAGAATACTTGAATCATAAGCTCCACCTCTACAATAGTTACCTGTACTAGGCCACACGGCTTTTTGTCTGGTTGGATCAAATTGGCCAGTAACAAGGCGTGGGACTAAACAACCGAAAGCTGCTCCCACTTTATGTGCTCCTGTTGGAAACCATTTTCCTACCAAAGCAATGATTCTTGCTTCGACACCTGTCAATTCAGGGGGGAGTTCAATATAGTTTGCTAATTTCTGATATCCTCCACCTCTCTCAACAGGGTTATTTTTCCATGTGATTCTAAATAAGTTCCTTGGGGTTACTTCCCATAAACTTAATTTCTTTAAGTCTTCTTTAATGATTTCTGGAACATTTTCATGTGGGTTTTTTTGTTCTTCAAAAGTTGGTATTAGGATATTTCTTTCTCTTGCACGTTTTACTGCTCGTTCTAGAACTTCTTCATTCATTGTTAAGTCAATCAAGTTTCCAGCCTCAATACGAAGTGAATAGTCATAATGATTTTCTTGCCTGTAATTATATATCTGCCAAAATCTACCCTTATCAGATATTTGGGGAAGATAAAGGCCATCACTCTAAATAATATTAATATTCTCCGACATACTGTTGGTTGTTTACTCTTATTTGTCAAAATTCCTTTTAATCTAGATAAAATTCAAGAATCTTTTGATACTACATTCTAGAAGGTCATATAACTTATTTTTTCTTTGCTAAAACAACTTGAGGAGGAAGGAAGGATGATTACCGATAGTACATGTTACCTTTCATTCTTTAATTGGAAATTAAGGAAACAATAAACTAAAGGAATCACGTAGTTCGCTCAACAACTGTGGCAATACCAACACCCCCACCGCCGCATAGAGTTTGAATGCCAAAACGTTGTTTAGTATTCACTAGATAATGAACCATATTCGTAAAAAATTGCACTCCAGACGAACCAATAGGATGACCAATTGCTATTGCGCCTCCATAAGGATTTACACGGGGATCATCGAAGGGATAATCAAAATGCTTTGCAAAAGCCAAGCATGGAGAAGCAAACGCTTCGTTCGGTTCTATACAATGCATGTCTTCTATGGTTAAATCTCCCGCTCTTGTTAATGCTCGTTCCATGGCAGGGATTGGTCCAGTTAACATCAATTGTGGATCATCCCCAGCAACCGCTGTTGATAAAATGCTTACAAGAGGTTTGAGTCCTAACTCATCAGCCTTTTCTCGGGCCATCAACATCACAGCCGAGGCCCCATCAGAGATTTGTGACGAATTACCAGCAGTTACTCTGCCACCTTCACGAAAAACAGGCTTTAGGCTTTTCATTTGTTCCCAAGCGATGTCAGGATCATCAAGACATACTTCTCTTGTTGTCTGATCTTCGGCTACAGTTCTCATCTCAGTTGAGCCATCTGGATGTTCCATTTCAACTTCAATTGGAACCACCCTTTTTTCATATTCCTTTTTATCTCGCATTCCTTTTGTTGCTTTTTGATGTGACCACAAGCCGAAATGATCCATATCTTCTCTTGTTAATTTATATTTATCTGCTACTTGCTCTGCAGATTCTCCTTG
>DXJL01000061.1 GCA_019057635.1 Candidatus Heimdallarchaeota archaeon | reverse complement strand
TTACTTACTGTTTACAGCACAATATCGAGACATTGGTCATCGGTTACAATGCCAGGTGGAAACACCACTGTAACTTAGGCAAACGCATCAATCAGTCTTTCGTCCAAATCCCCTTTTTCAAATTTGTTCAAATGCTCGAGTATAAAGCCAAACTTGTTGGGATGACGGTAGTACGTGTAAATGAGGCGTATACCTCCCAACAATGTAGTCAATGTGGCTATGTAGACAAACGTAACCGAAAATCGCGTGGCTGCTTCTGTTGTCGTAAATGTGGTCATCACCTGAATGCTGATTATAATGCTGCCTGTAATATCCTGCAGCGGTATATTAACCGCGGCCAAGTAATCCCTACAGTCCGTTCACCTTCAGTGGTGACTCACTTGCCGGATAGCGGATGTGTGACTCATCCTGTCCAGAACTTTTTTTCTAGAGTTGTCTGACAAAATTAGTCATGGTAACGGGTAAACATTACAATGGAAGAAGTCTCACTGCCAGAAACAAATCCACCAAAGAATCCTATCAAAGGGACTAATAGAGGAAAGATAATTCCAAAGTTCGTTGAGGTGAATTCTGAAAGTATAGCTACCATATTGAGTGAGGGATTATTTGGGGCAGAATTATTGAGTATCCAAGCGACTGCAAAAAAAGAAGCTGAGGAGATCATTGGTCGAACTGCACGTTTTTGAAATACCGATAGTTTTTTTTTCAACATTTGTCTGTCGGTAGGGATGATAAGAAACGACACTGCTACAGCGAGCATTACCCAGGTGTAAGCTTGCCAAAAAAGACGTGTGTTGATAGTAAATTGACCTATTTGTACTGGAAAAGTCAATGTACTAAAAAGAAGATTAAATACAGAAGGAATTAGATTTGTTAAACACGCAAAAATAATTAAGAGGATCCATGGAGAAAATGCCTTTCATAATGATATTTGTTCCTCTATATGACGATCTTCTTCCGATAAACTTGTTCGATTAATTATAGGGTACCCCTGACTTAAAGCAAAAAGTCCTAGTACAATAATAACAGCAATTCCTGAGAGAATTCCAGTCAAAGTAACAACCCCAAGAAAATTCGGAATAACTGCAGTTACCCCTGCAGTGGTTCCCGTTAATACAGCAATAATAATTGATTGAGGATCTCTCATCATTTTCCAGCCCCCTGCTAAGAATAGCATAGATAATGCTATCCCAGTGGAAATTAAAGGCATGTACAAACTGAAAGTCATTCCTACTTCTTGGAGTGTTGGAGCAGATGATTGAAGAATACCAAGTTCAGATAAGGTATTCATTTCTCCTGTAAACACGACAGCTGGAATCGCAAGCAATGCATATGTTGTTAATGGATCATAACCAATCGCAGGTAAAGCTACAGCAACAACTGGTGGAAATCCCAGAGCTATCATGATTGGAGGTAATATAGATACTGGAGTGGCCCCAATTGCTACCAGAAAGCATCCAAAACCGAAGTTTAAGAACAGAATTTGCCAAACAGGATGAGAACCTTTCAATGTCTTTATGAAAATAATTATACGTTTTAGGGCCCCAGTTTCTCCCATATAGGTAATCATAAAAATTAACGCTCCAACCATTAGAGTTATTTTAAATGAGTCTACAACTCCCGCGAATGAAATTATCAATATATCTGGAATTGTTGTTGAAAGAATATAAGCAATTGAGGAAATAAATAACCAGACTAATATTCCCGTCGTGTCCGCTTTCCACCTTTTTACAACAAGTAGGTAGATTGCTAAAGCAAAAGGGGAAAGAATAAGCGTAAATTACAGTAAATCAGTCATATTATGTCAGTTCCGTTTTTGAAGATATTTACAGAGTCCACTATTCGTCATCTTATAATTTGTGTTATACTATTCTTTGGGAGAAATCGATTGTTAACATATCGAGTATATGAAATAGCTGATGTCTCTTGAAAAGCTATAAACAAACTTCAGAACCTTAAAAAAACCCTACAACAAGAACAAGGCTTAAATAGGAGAAAAAAATAGTATGTCAATGTGGAACTATTCTATAAATCCACGAAAAATATCATTTGAGAAAAGGTGAAATAAAAATGGCAGGATTTGCACGTGCAAGAGTTGAAAATTTGATTCGTACCGCAGGCGCTTTTAGAGTATCTGCTGGCGCAATTGATCGTCTTAATGAAGTGTTAACTGATTACGCTATGAATATGGCAAAATATGCTGTAGACATTGCAAAACACTCCGGAAGGAAGACTGTCAAGGAATCAGACATTAAACTCGCAGCAACCAAGTAAAGAATATCTCTTTACTACTATTTAATAAGGAGGACTCTCCTTCCCTCCATTCTCTTTTTATTGTATTACGCTTTTTACCTATACATAACATATTATTAATTTTTAGAGGTTTTTTTTGTGAGAGTATATTTTCTTGAAAATCCACTTTTATAGAGATAGTATTCTGAATGACTTACTTGCCATTTTTAGAAGAACACTTCCTTATCTTTTTGTCCATAATAACCTCTTACATTGGTTTCTCTATCCTCGATATACTATGAATATTAAGAAATTTTCACTAGAGATGTGAATGAAACAAATGTCATAACTAGTCATTGAATCATAAGGGCTTTTTCGTTATGAGCTAGTGTCTTACCTCTTGATAAAACCCCCTCCCATCAGTGATTAATCTCTCCTGAGGTACAAACAGGAAGAAGTACTTCACTTCTAACAAGAGAATGCCTCCTTAAATAGAAGTATAGAAGAGTTTTTTCGATTAAACTGTGTCTAACGGGTTATCCAATCACTTATTGTGAATTCTCTTAGCATACATGACTCACTAGTTAGGTGGATTCGTGCATCAACATCACTAGGTATCTATGCAACAACAGAGTTCACAACCTATTATACCTCTATCATCTTATTATGAACTTCATGATCATTCATAGGGTGTAAAGGTTGGCAACCCTCGACCAAGCAGAGGGAAGATTTATATAGGATGAATTTAGACCCTTCTAGTGTGAGAAAAATCAACAACTCACAACTAATTACATTGAGAAAAGGTGTAAAGAAAAATGGCAGGATTTGCTAGAGCAAGAATTGAAAAAGTTATCAGAGATGCTGGTGCTCACCGTGTATCTGCTGGTGCAATTGATCGATTAAACGAAATTGTGACCAACAAAGGTATGGAAATTGCCAAATACGCAGTTGAGATAGCCCGTCACTCTGGACGAAAGACTGTTAAAGAATCAGACATTAAATTAGCCGCTACCAAATAAGCAGCTTAATGTCCTTTATTCTTTTACTCTCTCTTTTCTTTTTTTTCCTATTTCAAATCTCAATAGTGTTTTTATTGTTTTATAATCTGACAAAAATGCTAATCTCTAGCAGAAAAACCTTCTACTAGGATAAAATCCGCATTGCCCCAAAAATAGTCTATTTATAACTCTGGATGAAAAAATATACTTGTCTCTATTTGAATAATAATCATCCGAATCTATCCGAAATTCTAGGCAAGAACTAACAAATCTTTACGGATACGAATTTACGATCAATTTTGGGCCAACTTGGCGGTGCTTATCTCGACTGACGCTAATGAAAAATCTGAAAATAATCATCCGATTTCTGGGAGAGAAGAAAATGATAAACAAAATGAAAAAAAAAAGAAAAAAACAACCTCTTGAAGTCAATTTAGTCAGAATCACGGATGGAATAATAAAGGGGGATCCCAGTGCTAAAGAGGAGATAAAACATAATATCAAAATGTTAAAGACTGAAATTAATCGAAATTCTTCCTCCAAATCAGTTTCTTTTGATATTAAAATGAAAAATGTTGAGAAAGAAATTTCTACACTAGTCTCAAAAATTGATGGAGCTCAGGATCTTATCCTGCAAGTCGGGAAAGTGTTTGAGGGGAAAAGTTAGCTAGGAGAGTTAGAAAATAGTATTAAGCAAGAATTGTCTCCTGTTGTTGATATACTATCATCCCGTGAATTTATTCCCCACAATGCTCTCAAAACAGCAAGATTAGATCTTACCAGACAAACGACATCCTTAAATTCCTTCAAAGATAAATTAACTACTCAAAATGAACAATTACAGGAATCACTGAAAGGTGAGCAATTAAAAACAGTAATACTTACTTTAAAAGATGCAGGTGCCACCGCTATTAAGGAACAATCGTATGATAAAGCTATCGAGATTTTAGCGGATACAAATAAAAAAAATACTACCCTTAATAGGTCACAGTGCGGAATTATCCAAGGAAGAACAAACTGCTTTTAACCAATTCAATCCTAATTGAACTTGAAGCAGCTTTAGTTGAGAAAGGAAGAATAGATGAAGCAATCAAAGTGATTGATTCTCGATACAGGATTCCTCGGTACAGAAATGAAGCGTATCGAAAATCGCAACTAAAGAAAAGCAATCTCTTGGCCCAATCAGGGGAATTTAAAGAAGCTGTGAATTTACTCAAAAGCCTGTTAAATAATTGTTGTGAAGATGAAATCGAATATAATACCTCAGCTGAAATTAAACGAGCCTTAGGTATGGCTTATCCTGGCCAAGGATCTTATAATAAGGCTTTAAAATATTTCCAAGAATCTCAAGAAGAATTTATTTTAGCTAATAAAAAACATCCTGAGGATTTACGAAGTACAGGAGGATATCATGAAGCAATATGGGGTGAAGGAATTCTTCACTATCTAAGGGGAGAGTGGGAAGAAGTACTCTCAATCTGGAATCAATTAGAAGATTTTTACAAAAATAAAAAGCCAAAAATGTTATTTAAACTATATTTTGAATTTATGAGAACTTTTAAACTATCAGGAAAATTAAAAAAAGCAAAAACAATGCTGGATAAAGCCCTCAATCTAATAACCGAAGAGAACGAAAGCAAGAAGGGTTTTGCAGAAGCATTTGTTCATTTGAGCTATGCGGAAATACATTTTTTGCAAAACGAGCTTTCTGATGCGGTTAAATCAATTGATACTGTAAGATCCATTGTTAAGAAGAAGGTTGAAGCTTTTAATGAGCTTAATATCTTGGAAGTAGAAGTAAATATCCTTTGCTCTCAAGATAAATCCGAAGAAGCTAGAAATAAATTAGAAAACGTTCGTACTTTATATAAATCCTATTGGGACAAAGTTAAGTTTTATAGATTACTAGCAAAAATTGAGAAATATGACATGAATTACGGTGCAGCTCAAACAGCATTGAAAACTGCTATAGAAATAAACAAGGAAATTGGGGCCATAACTTATTCTGATGAGCTAGCATTAACTGAATTATTAATTGAAATGTCTAGGATTGGTAATTCAAAAGCTTATATAGAAGCCAAAGAAAGATTAGCAAAAATTGATCGGGAAATCTCTGAAAAGAGATTACCGGCATTACAACTAGAATGTAAACTGCAGCGGGGATATTTGGCCTGGGGCCGATCTGATTTTGAGAATGCTTGCACAATTTTTACAGAAATAGTACGAGAATCTGAAAAACATAGGCTATTTCGTCAGAAGGCAAAGGCAATTAATGCATTAAACACAATTGAAAACCAAGAACAGCATTTAAGTGCCACAACCAAAAATAGAGCTGTCTATCGTTATTTGGATGATGCTAGAAGAATTTTGAAAGAATCCTCGTGATTTAACATTCACAAAGTAGATTTATATCTTTGATTTTCCCTGATTTGCTACTTTTTGCATTGCCTTAGCAACGGTTTCTGGATCACCAATATAATAGCTTTTAATAGGTGCCAAATCTTTATCCAGCTCATAAACAAGCGGAATACCAGTAGGAATATTTAATTTGAGGATTTCAGCGTTAGGAACATCATCAAGGTACTTCACGAGAGCTCGTAGACTATTTCCATGAGCCGCAATTAGCACAAGTTTACCTGTTTTTATGGTTGGTGCAATCACATCATGCCAAAATGGAAGGACACGAGCTACAGTATCTTTCAGACATTCAGAGGTGGGGAGTTCATCTTTTGTAAGATCACGATATTTTAAATCTTTTCCAGGATATCGATCATCATCCTCTTCTAGTCCTGGGGGACGAATGTCATAGCTACGTCTCCAGATTAAAACTTGTTGATCACCGTGTTTAGCAGCCGTTTCTGACTTATTCAATCCTTGTAATGCGCCGTAATGGCGTTCATTCAACTTCCAAGACCGATGAACAGGGATCCACATTAAATCCATTTCATCTAAGGCTAACCACAATGTTCGAATAGCCCTTTTCAACACACTAGTAAACGCGACATCGAAAGAATATCCTTCATCTCTTAATACCTGTCCCGAAGTAGTTGCTTCTTCAATACCCTTTTCTGATAAATCTACATCAGTCCAACCTGTAAATTTATTTGCTTTATTCCAAATTGATTCGCCATGACGTAAAAATACTACCTTATACAAAATAGCTACACCTTAACAATTAGTACGGATTATGATTTGTGAATAACAGTCAAAAACTACTTTCTTTAATTTAACTACAGTAGTTATAGATTCTACAAGATTTCCTTCTTCTTACTTCAATTTGATGATTGAATAATGAATTTTATTTTTTTTTGTCGTTACCTTTTTTACCAATCCTGCTTTTGTTAATTTGTTCAAGTATACTCTTTCTGTACTAGTTTTTCGGTGTGTTATTTGTGAAACTTGACCCGCAGAAATTGGTGCTTCTAGTCGCTTTAGAGTAAAATAGGTTCTTCTAAGAACTCTTGGAACCGAAGAAATCTCCTCTACTTTCTCTTTAAGCTCTTTATGCAGCTTGCGTGACAACTGTGCGTATTTATCAGAGTTTAACATTAAATCAATGGCATCTTTAACTGTAAGAGCAGTAGTGTCCTTTTCCCACCGTTTCTTTATCTCTTTTACAAGCATTGCTTGAGGAACATTGCTGTTCAATAATACTTCAGTTGCGCCAGGAGTAATTTGAATTTTCATACGTTCGAGTTCAACTGATAAATCAAGGTTTGACATTGAGTCACTTCAGTATAAATTTGCATTCTAAATGTGTAAAATTCGAGTGAAATCTACATTAGAATATCAATCTATATGATAAGAATTTCAATTAATTCATTAAGAGTTTTTTGGATTAACTAGCTTTGTGAGAAATTTGGACTGGTAACTATTTCTTAAAATTGCTCAATAATCGTTTTTCTCCTTGAATCTCACGTAATCGAGTAGCGTCTTGGATTCTTTCAAGAGTTCCCAAATATGCTCCTTTCTCATCTCGCACAGCATGATATTGAAAGTAAATGAATCTTCCTTGGTGATTAATCCAGAATTCTTCCTCATCACGCTTGTTTGCCTTGAAATCTTTCAGTATACGGTTCACATGATTAATGCTTTTGGGAGGATGGCAGTGGTAGACATCACGACCTAGATTTGCGAGTGTTCTTCGAAAAATTGGAGCTTTAATGGGTGAAAAATAGACCAATTTATCCTCAGCATCAATGAAAGATATTTGCAGTGGTATATATTCCATTATTCTTTCAAACAATCCTTGAGGAATACGTCCTGTAGAGAAGCTAATCATCTGAGAGTGTTCTATTTCTTTATATTTAGGGCTTGTTGATGATTTTTGCCAATCTCGATCTGGAACAATTATACAATAACCGAAACCGTCACTTAATGATGCAATGCGGAACCAGTCGTCTTCGGAAAATTTTTCGAGTGCAGCAGGGAAAATTTCAGTCTCTTCTTTCTTAATTATCCAAGGAATAGTCTGCAATATAGGTTTTATCTTATTTTCAATAGTTTGAGGAAATATCAAATTGGTAGAGAATAAATCTTCTATTCGTAATAAACGTTCACGGATATTATCAATATTTGTCCGCCATAATGATAAAGGTTTATACATTCCCCTCTCTTGTAGAAGAGGAAATAATAGTTCTTCTTGTCTTAAATAATGCTTTTTTATATCTAATAGTAAATTATATTTTGCTCTTAATTCTAGTTTTAATGCTTCATCTTGATCTTGCTTTATTTGCTTCAATATAAATTTAAATTGTTTTAGTAATGCTTCAATAGCACGATTTTCTTGCATGAATGTGTGTAATGGATGACCAGAAGGAAGTTTAGCAAGTTTAGATGAGGCAAGCATACTACTGACTAGCTTTACGTCGTTCAATATCAGTCTTTCCTCTTGTATCCCCCGAATCAACAATCAAAGATTTTCGTGGTTTATTTCCTTAAGTATATCTTTCTGAAAAACGAATTTTTTCGATTCAAAATCATTTAAACAGATTTCAAATAATTTAATCCAGAATTCTTCGTTCTTTGGGAAACAAGAGTTGTTATTAGCCTTCATTCCTATCTCCCCAGTTGATCTTAAAAATCCCTTTAGATTGGAAACACGTCAATGATTCCGTTTAGAGAATATAAAAAAGAATGTATGTTTCAGAATAACAATCTATGCTCGTACTGGGAAAAGGCTATCGAATGTCATCTACTTTCATGCCCATTTTATTCAGGTAAAACATCTACAAAAAGAAAACTCTCCTTACAAAAACGAAAGCAAGATATGATTACTTTTTCTCCCGCAGATATAGATAAGGGTGGAAATTCAGTTCAGGATATTATTGGTAAAACTAGGGACGGTGAAGGAGTAGAGTATAGTGAAGATCAAGATCAACCTCAACGATCATTTGTAACTGAAAAAATGGTTTCACGCCTTACATGTATAGCCTGTGGAGAGCAAATTTTTGATGATAAGTTTACTACTATCCGAGATCCGGCTGGGGTGGTAATATATCTCCATTCGAAAGGGAAATGCGACGTAAGGCGTGAACACATGCCAATTGTACGTGAACGTTGGTTAAAAATGCATAAATATGGGAATAAAGTATCAGAAACAGAAGAGATGGAGTAAAAATCAAATTATTTAAAGACAAAATTGCCGAGGTCTGGATAAATCTTATGAAAATAGATTACCCATGAGAATTTGTATTCATCAATCGATGGGAAACATTATGAATAGTCAAGTTAAAACAATTAATGCTGAAGATTTTGTCCACTTACGGTTTGCTGAAAATCCAAGTTTATCTCCAGATGGGAGATTAGTATTTACTATTCGTACAATAAATGAGAAGAAAAATTCTTATCAGGGAGGGTTATTTCTAAAAACTAAAGAATCTACAAACTATATCCGTTATACTACTGGAACTCACTTAGACACATCTGCAAAATTTTCTCCTTCTGGTAAATTATTGGCTTTTCTATCATCTCGTCAGGAAAATGGTATGCAAGTTTTTCTCATGTCGGTTACTGGGGGAGAGGCGTTTCAAGTAACAAACTTCCCAAAAGGTGTTGTAGGGTTCACTTGGAGCCACGATAGTCAATCTTTCCACGTTTTGGCTATGGTTAATGAAGAAGAACTTGAAGTGATAAAAAAGCCAAAAGTGAGTAAATCCTTTGTGCTTAGCCCAATCGATTTTGAAATTGAAAAAATAAAGGAAGAAACAATAAAATCTCTTTCAAGGGATCCTCGGGTAATTAATGACGGGTTTTATCGTGAAGGTACTCATTTTCTGGAAGGACGAAAAGCACAGCCCTTTATAGTACCTATAGGGAATTTTTATCTTGATGATAAACCTTCTTGTATATCTGACGTTATTCATCTAGGTAATATCGCGTATCATTATACATTAGGAACATTCACTCACGCTGACACTGAAATCATTCTGTCCAAGTATATTGATGATCCCTCTGTGACGTTGTCTCAAGAAATATTGAGTATCACAGTAAATGATCCATCTAAAACAAATATTCTTGGATCCGCATTCGGATGGGTGTCAAATTTCCAAATATCTCCCGATGGAAAGAATGTTCTGTATGAAGCTAAAAGAGAGAATAAAACAGTTTTTGATGATCAACAAATTTTTGTATGTAGTTTAGATATACCACCAGATTTTCAAATTAGTTGTTTAACTGAAAAATTTCACAGATCAGCTTCAATGGCTTGTTGGTTAAATGATGAAACCCTATTATTCCTATCTCCTATTAATGGTCGAATATCACTTCATAAAATAGATTTACATACTAAATTAGTAGAAGAAGTAGTAGGTGGTGACCGTAATATCAATTCGTACTCACTAGCAAGAACTACTGGTGATCTAGCAATAGAAGTTTCTCATAATTCCTTTCCAAGTGACATCTTTATCACTAATCTCGAGAATCCAGTTGAAAGAAGGATAACAGAAGTTAATAGCAATTATTTGAATGAGCATCCTCCTGCTAGAGTAGAATCCTATTCTTTTCAGCGAAATGGACATTCGCTACAAGGCTGGATTTTCTTACCCTCTGAAACCTCCAGCGATGAGAAAATTCCTGTAGTCTTAGAGATTCATGGCGGGCCTGCTGCAATGTGGTCACCTCATGAGAAAACTATGTGGCACGAATGGAATTCACTCGTTGGTCGCGGATTTGCAGTTATATTCTGTAATCCTCACGGTTCTGATGGGTATGGAGTTGAGTTTCGAAAAGCGGTATTCGAAAATTGGGGTACGATTGCTGCAAATGATATTCTGAAAGGATTAGACACAGCTTTGAGCCAATACCCGCGTTTAGATCCCCAACGGATTAGTGTAACTGGTGGGAGTTATGGAGGATATATGACTGCATGGTTAATCACCCAAACGAATCGTTTTAAAGCCGCTATTAGTCAAAGAGGGGTGTATGAATTCATTGGATTCGGTTTAACAACTGATATTCCAGTATGGTTCGAGCAACACTATGGTGAGATCATAGATACGCACGCACGTAATTGGTCTGATTCTCCCGTTGCTCACGTGAAGAATATTAATACACCGTTATTAATAATCCATGCCGAAAATGATTTTCGAGTACCTATCGTGAGTGCTGAACAGCTCTTTTGGCTAGGTAAACGGTACGGTAAAGTAATGCGATTTATTCGATATCCTCGTGATGGTCATGAACTATCTCGTAGTGGTGAACCTCGGCATATTGTCGATCGAATTAAGCAGATTATTAGCTGGATAGAAAAATATTCATGAAATGATAAAGGATCAATTAAAATGGCAGTAAAGTTTTGGAGACGACCTTCAGCAGGAAGATCCGCTATACATGCAAAAAATGGCTTAGTCGCATCATCGCAACCTTTAGCTTCATCTGCAGGAATTCAAATGCTTAAAGCAGGTGGAAATGCGTGTGATGCCGTAATTGCAATGGCGGCAGTACTTAATGTAGTTGAACCATTTTCTACAGGAATAGGAGGAGATGCATTTGCACTACTTCATGTTCCTGGAGAAAACCAACCAATCGGAATTAATGGATCAGGTTTTTCCCCTAGAAAATTATCCTATGATGATTTAGTTTCAGAGAATAAATTATCTGAAATACCTTTAACAGGAATCTTGCCAATTACCGTTCCTGGGGCTGTAAGCGCATGGGGTCTAATTCACGAAAAATTTGGTCTTTTACCATGGGAAGATGTACTTGCCCCTGCTATAGAATACGCAAATTCAGGATTTCCTGTGAGTCCTTTGATTGCTCAGGTCTGGAATGAATTAGTACCAAAACTCAAATTACATGAAGGGGCGAGTCGAACATATTTAATTGACGAAGAACGAGCTCCACGACCAGGGGAGATGTTTACTCAAGAAAAATTGGGAACAACTTTTCAGAAACTCGCAAAACATGGGTATGAATTTTTCTACAAAGGTGATCTTGCGAATCGGACAATCAAATTTCTACAAGGGGAAGGAAGTGTCATTGATATTCCTGATCTTAATGATTTTTCAGCAGAATGGACGAAACCGATTTCCAAAGTAATTTATGATCATCAATTGTGGGAACATGGACCGAATGGTCAAGGACTTGTCACCTTACAAATCTTAGCAATTGCTGAAGAGCTAGATATTGCACGTTATCCACTCAACTCTGCAGAATATTTGCACTTTCTTATTGAAGCAAAAAAACTAGCATTTTCTGATGCTTTTGCATATATATCTGATCCAGATTCAATGACTGTGAAAGTAAGTGATTTTTTGAGTGATAGATATGCTCATAATCGAGCCAGTCAAATAAATCCTAGAAAAGCTCTGAATAAATTACCAAATACCTTGGATATGGGGGAAGATACAGTATATTTGACAGCTATCGACAAAGAAGGATTTGCCCTCTCTCTTATCAACTCCTTATATTATGGATTTGGTTCCGGAATCGTTGATCCAATTACAGGGATTGCTTTCCAGAATCGCGGAGCTGGATTTACCCTGAAAAAAGGACACCCTAACCAATATGAACCGCATAAAAGACCGTATCACACCATAATTCCTGCTATGATCACTTCTCCTTCTACAAATCAACTTTTGCATTCATTTGGTGTGATGGGCGGACATCATCAACCGATTGGACAATCACAAGTATTTCTTAACCTTGTTCTACATGGAATGGATCCTCAGGACGCTATAAACTGTCCTCGTTTTCATCATGAGCAAAATTCTAACCTTGTTGCATTTGAAGAACCTATACCTCTCCAAGTTAAAGCACAACTACGGGGAATGGCACATAATGTGCGAGACTCTGTGGGGATGAACTTTGGAGGGGGTCAAATTATATCTGTTTCGGAGAATGGATCGTATATGGGTGGTTCTGATCCTCGCAAGGATGGTCAAGCTCAAGGTTATTGATCTACAAATAGTACTCTCCCTTGTTTTCATTTCTAATAGCGATAATGAAATGCTAAGACTTATATGAGAAAAAGCTATTGAATGGATAACTAGTTCGATCAAATAGCTAGAAATGAAGTAATCATTCCTATTTCTTGAATCTCTTCATTGGAGGTCAGATTCAGATGGATAGCGTCCAGATAAGGAATTTGTTACAAGAAGCAAGTTGTCATGTGTATTCATGGACGACTGAAGATTTAACTACAAAATTAGCCAAAGAAGTTATGACCATTGGTTTAGCTAAGATAATCAGTTTTTATCAAGCTAGCGGTTATGATCCGAATGATGTATTAGTTATTTTCGGGCCTGACGGCAGCATTACAAGAAATAAATCGAGATTTAATTCAGGAGTTGGTTATGGATGTGCTGTAATCACGAAAGATTATCTTTTTCCTACTCTCCTTCATCCTAATGGTTGTGGTTTTGGTCTTTACCATGTCACAAATATGCCTTCTAAACATCAGATAATGGATCGTTTACAAGTCTTAAAAAAAGATGGTGTACCTGTAGGAAGACGAACAGGCAAATGGGATGTATGGAAATCCAATCACTTCATCGATTTACTCCGATTGGAGTCATTGACAGACGATTCTTCTTATTATGAAAAGCATTTACCACCAGGAGATTATGTGCTTATACATTCATCTCAACAAACGGAAAAACAAGGTTTAAGCTTCTGGAAGGAAGAAGAATTTGAGAAAGTCAAAACTCCATTTGGTCAAGTTGAGGGGTTGCCAGAAAAATCAGGCATTGAATATTTGAACTACTTCAAATCAGTGGAGGAATATTCGAAAAGTAAGAGAACATCGATTGCAGAAATTCTCTTTGGGAAGGAAAATATTACATGTATTTCTAACCCAACTCATCAAGGCTATTATCAAGAAAACAACTTATTTACGATGCGTCTAGGGTTGTATAACTCTCTAGATGCAACTGGTGAAATTCCTCTTCCATTATTCCCAATAGGGTTTAATGGTTATTCGTTCATTTACTTATATGAGGGCAAACCTAATATCAAAACAAAATATTGGACGGGAGTGCAAACACAGCAAGCAAAAGAAAAAGATCACACTTCGATCCTTAATAAGATAAATATTCTTCCACATGGAGGAGGATATAAACTATTATACCCCTATAGTGAAGTAAAAACACTCGTACATGAACGTGAATTCTACTTTGAGCTTTCTCAAGCCCCTATGCAAAGTCGGTTGTTAATCCAAAATGTAGAATCTTTAGAATATGGTTATCGTGGATCGTCTGAGGTTCTACCAGTGGTTGAAAGACTAGAATTAGGAAAACAGGTTGCTAGATTTGTTCCTGTTCAAGTAATCAAATACTAAGACTTTACATTATTTTAATCTTGATTTCTTATGTTTTACTCTCTGTTTCTTGAAAAAAATATCATTAAAACACCGTTACTTGTTTTTACTTATTAATAATAGGAAATATTTCTTTTGTACAACTTTTACGAAAGCAATCTAGTCCATTAAATCCGTAGGTGATTGGATTGGTATTTCTTTGATATTAACCAACCAGAATTACTAATGAAATACTCAATTTTGGGAAAATTATCATTTAAGTGGTAAGTCTTTTTAATCTTAATTCAACTAATAATATGAATGAAAGATCATCAATCCAAAACAGATTTTCAAGATCCAGAAATGGAACAAGTTGATGATTTTTCCTTTCCAGGACGAAAATCGCTATTAGAAAGTTTGGAATTACAATTAGGGGTGAGTGGAGATGTATGGATTCATCATGCTTATTCTGTACCTTCCCAGGATCCTCTATTAATTGATGAGACGTATGAAATCCAATATCAAGATAAAATAATTGTTCCTTCAATTCTACACACCCTAATTGACAAAGTTGGGGCAAAACGAACAACTAGTCTTACAACGATTTGTGGAATGAAGAGTCCAGAATTAATTTTCGTACTTGATCCAGCGACAATGAATCTGTCAGTCGTTTTTCAGGAAAAGCTCTGGGTGACTGAGGTTTTATTAAAACAAGCCAATTTTTTGTATCCCACCCCGTATACTCGTGAACACGCGCTTACCAATCTAGAAAAGACAAAAGTTGAAGTAATTCACTCAGATATTTCAATAGAATTGAATGGTCATAGAACGGAACGAGGAATTGAGCAGGATGAAGTATTAATTCCACTGGATTCAAATTACCGCCCAGTTCAAGGGGGAAAAGATCCTGCATCCAAATTCAAAACTCATATTCCCAGATTATTAGATGCTGGAGAACTAGTCCTCATGATATCCGATGCGATTTCTTCTTCTGCAAAGATGTATCTTGGTACCGTGAATGTTCGTCTTAATGAAGACCAAGCAGCTTTGGAATACCCGCTCGAAGCAAATATTGCAGGGATAAAGCTCTATCAACGATTTATTGACGTTATTGAGGTTTATTCTCCTTCCCATCCTGATAAAACTGAGCTACAAAAAATTAATTTTCGGATTTATAGAACTGAAATTTCTCGAGACCTGCGTCTCCTCGTTAACCTGCTCCACATACGATGATTTTACACTGTATTGCATTATGAGTCCCTTTCATGCTTCGCTATCATTTCTTTTGCCTCTTCTATCCAAATCCGAGTTAACTGCAAGTCAGCGAGATCAATCTGTTTCTGTTTCAGACTTTCATGCCGCGATTCATACTCATTTCGGCTGATCCTTTGTAAAATGAAGTCACGTTCAATTTGTTCTATTTCAGCGTTGATTATCCCATCCATTGATTGGAAATAAATGACAGTAGCTGTCGAAATTGCATTTAAAAGGTCCAAACCAGGTGTAGAAACATAATATACGTAATGGGGTGAGGGAAAAGGTTCAACTGTTCGTTCAGTTACATATTGAGAACTCATAAGTTTCAAGTGCTTTTCAATAGCAGGTCGGGATATATTTAGCAGAGAGGCAAGTTCTTGGGGATTTTTAGGTTCTTGTGTAATTATGCTGATTATCTTCCTTCTTGTAGGATCTGAAAGAATTTTTAAAATCTCTGCAGTGCGCTTTTCTAAATTATCTGACAGAAAATTCATCCTCACATTGTGTTTACATTTTCGTTTAAGAAATTAAGATTTACAACAAAAAAACATCCTGTGAGTTCGAATTAATAAAGATTCGGAAGTTTTAACTTTGGGGTTTACTGTATAAACTCTCGAGCTTTGGCTCTAAACCGAGATTATTACAACAATTTATAACAATTGCTGCTTTAAGATATAATATAGAATAGATACGCTTGTAGAATTAGAAATATCAACAATTTGTAGAAAATATCTACTCTACTAACCTGTAAGAATAAAAAGGTTGAAACCAGTGTCGAATAAAGAAATTGAAGACCTTAAAACGTTAATTAAAGCATTAGAAATACGATTACATGCTGATGAGATCACAGAGGCTGAATATAAAGAATTAAAGGAGAAATACAGTGTAAAACTTCAAGAGGAAGTTAGTGTACTCAAAGAACACAGTATTCTTAGAAATTTATCTTATATTTCAATCTCAGGTTCTGGAAAAGTGACTGACTCATATGTGACAATATCCGGTTCAGGACGAATAGAAGGTTGGAAAGGTGGTACAATCACGATTTCAGGTTCTGGAAAAGTTAGTGACGAAGAGATTAAAATTTCTGGATCTGGAACTTTACCAGGAAACCTTAAAACTGATTCTTTAAAAATTTCTGGTTCACTAAAGGCTGAAGGCCCAATTGAAGCAGGTAGTTTTCTATCATCAGGTTCATTTAAAGTTAATGGGGAATTGACAGTTCATGAACGTTTTGCATTGTCAGGTTCAGGTAAAATAGAGGGTTCTCTATTAGGTAAAAATGCTTCTGTTATATCTAGTGGGGCTATTAAAGTTGAAGGCGACGTAGTTTGTGATAAAGCTGAATTCTCAGGGAGTTACAAAATTTTTGGATCGGTGGAGTGTAAGAACGAATTCACTTCTGAGTTAAACGGGAATTGCAGAATTGATGATGATTTAGTGTGTGGAGGAGACATTTATATTGAGCAAAATTCCAGAAAAGGATCTTTGAAGGTAAATAATATTAAATCTGGTGGGCAGGTTTATCTTGAAGGAGTTAACGCGAAAACTGTAATTGGAAAAAAAGTTAAGGTTGGACCAGACTGTGATATCGGATCTATTGAAGAAACAGGTTAGGCTGCAAACTGACAAAAATTGGTCAAAACACTCATTCACGAGAAAATAGTACCTTAACATCTTTTGTTGCCAATCATGAGAATAATCTTATAGTTTGGTGCATAACAGGAGGGGGAGATTTTTTTAATGAGAATTATCGAATCTTTGTAAATCTACTTTTGAAAAAATATCCAATTCTAGTGATTTTTTCAGATGCAGGCGCCTTAGTTTACAATAGATATGGTTTTTTCTGGAATTTAAGTAAATTGAACCTGAAAAATACAAATTTCCAGTTCTTATTTGAAAGCCAGTTTGTTTTGGATCATAATATAGGACAATTACTAAGAAAATCTAATGTCGACTATTCAGCCTTACCGAAAGATCCAACTTTTGCGAAAGGTATTTGGTTAGCTAATCACAATTTAAAATGTATCGTTGCTAGTCCATTAACATCAAATTCTGTCGCGAAACTTACTTTAGGAATAAACGATTCGATGATTCTAAATATTCTATCGGCTGGGAAAAAAGCAGGGCAATTGATTGGAATTTTTCCGACCGATAGAGGAATTGACTCTGTCACTTCAAGCCTACCAGTACGACAAAAAAAACCTCTTAAATCTCAAGATTTTGACACGAAAGTGTGCGTTTTCGGTGCTTTGGACTCAAAAAAATATTCAGATGTTGAATTTCTGCCAGAATTTTGTGTAGGATGCCGAAAATGCGTTGAAAAGTACCCAGGAAATTTTGCTGTGGATGAAGAAATAGAGATTTATGTACGATCCATCGACCAGCTAAATACACAAAAATTAAGCGATGAGTTTCGAGTTTTTCATGCACCCGAAGAAATATCCATTTTTATTTCATCGTTGTGAAAGATTAGAAATTACGCTTTTTGTATTCCTCAATATATTCTCCAATGATGATAGCCAATTGCTCAAATGCTTCTGTTACATTTAAACCAGATTTGGCTGATGTTTTTAAATATTTAAGATTAAAAGGGATATCTTGAGTTTCTGAGTGTGATTTTTTAACGAATCGATCAATTTGTTCTTGATCTATAGCACCAGGCAGATCGCTTTTATTGCCTAAAATGACAAAGGGAATTTCTCGACCAACATTAGTGTAAAGTTCCTGTTTCCAATTATCTAAGCTATAAAGAGAGTCTAGACGGGTCTGATCAAAAACTAAGATCGCTCCATGTGAGCCTTTATAATATAATGCCCGAACTGCAGAGAATCGCTGTTGTCCTGCTAAATCCCAGATTTGGAATTTGTACTGAATATCTCTAATAGTAAGATTTTGAACGGCAAAATCAGCTCCTATTGTTAAAATATAGCCACTTTGGAAACCTTTTCCCAAAAATCGCTCTCGAAGTGACGTTTTTCCGACTCCTCCGTCTCCTAACAGACATATTTTATATAATGGCACATTTTACCCTCTTTTAGGAATGATTTTTATACAATAGTAATTTGATTATGATTTGTTTGTTTTAGGTAGCTCATTCTGGGTTTTAATACATTTTATGAGAAAGAATCTTTGAAGTAGATTTTCGTAATATGATTTATATGTATTTACGCAAAAATATGTTCATCTTACACGCTAAGTAAACAGATTAATGATTAAAGAACTAGCTTATAAGCGTATTATAACAAATCCATTAGCATTTAACGGTGAGAATAATTGGGCGAGAATTCATTTTTTTTAGCAACTGAGGCCGAGATAAGGAATGCCAAGACAACTGATGTTTATTTCTTACGGACCGAAGAGGTATTGAAAAAGGCATCACGTGATCAAATGGTAGTTGTTGAGGTAACTGCCTCTTCAATAAAAGGATCTAACTGGGGAGTCCTAGCAGGTATAGAAGATATTCTTGATCTGTTGGCTGGTCTGGATATTGACGTTTATACGATGCCTGAGGGGTCTATTTTTCAAAAAGAAGATGAGAATGGAGTAAAAATTCCCACAATAGTTATTATTGGAAGATATCTTAGTTTTGGTAAATATGAAACTCCTCTACTCGGTTTCATCTGCTCTAAGAGTGGTATGACCACAAAAACTGCTCGAATACGATTAGCAGCCAAGGATAAATCAGTCCTAAGTTTCGGAGCTCGCAGAGCTCATCCTGCTATTACTCCAGTCGTATCATATTGCGCCTACATTGGAGGTTGTGATGGAATCAGTTGTATCCTAGGAGCTGAAAAGTTAGGAATATCACCTACAGGTACGATTCCTCATTCTCTCATCATTCTCTTTCAAGATCAAGTAACTGCTTGGAAAGCATTTGATACCCATGTATCAAGTAATATTCCCAGAATTGCCTTAATCGACACTTATTATGACGAAAAAATTGAAGCTATTCTGGCTGCTGAAGCGATTTCAAATTTAGCAGGAGTTAGATTGGATACTCCTTCCTCTCGCAGGGGAAATTTCAAAAGTATCATTCAAGAGGTAAGGTGGGAGCTGGATCACCGAGGTTTTTCCGATGTAAAATTATATATCTCAGGTGGCCTAGGTGAAGAAGATGTTCTTGAGTATGTAGATTTCGTTGATGGATTCGGTATTGGAAGTGAAATTAGTGCCGCGCCACCAATTGATTTTGCCTTGGACATTGTTGCGTTAGCTGATGAGAATGGAGGGTGGAAGCCCGTAGCAAAACGAGGGAAATTTTCTGGGAGAAAGAAAGTTCTTAGATGCGAAAAGTGTCTAAAAATAAAAGTAATGCAGTGGAAAAACGTGGATGTGCGCTGTAAGAACTGTAAGATTACAATGAAACCGTTATTAACAAAACAAATTGAGAAAGGGAAAAGAATTCGTGAGAAACCATCTGTCGAAGAAATAAGAGTTTATATTCGTGAACAACTCGATGTGTTAAGAAAATAGGTAGGAATTTATATCAATCCGAGACGGATACGTATATCACGATCAAGTGGATGAGGAAAAATATGCATATTAATGTGAACTTAAGCTCTCCGATAAAAATAACTGATTCTGACGGATTATTAGTTATTGACATGCAAAATGATTTTTTACCTGGAGGGAGCCTTGCTGTGACAGATGGAGATACAATAATTCCTGGAATCAATGACTTAGGAAACTTTTTTTCTCAAAATAATCAGATTGTTTTTACTCAAGATTGGCATCCACCTGATCACCATTCATTTGCTAGTGTTCATACTGGAAAAAATCCGTTTGATGAATATTCTGGTCCAGGATTGGGCCCAGTTCTCTGGCCAGATCATTGTGTACAAGGGTCTAAGGGAGCTGAATTCGCACCAAATCTTGATCAGAAATTGGCCAATATGATTCTTAGAAAAGGGTATCATAAGAGTCTTGATTCCTATTCTGCCTTTCTAGAAAACGATAAAAAAACAAAAACAGGATTAAATGAGTATCTGAAGGCATTTAATATAACCAATGTTTTCATTTGCGGGTTGGCTTTGGATTATTGTGTTAAATACACTGCTCTCGATGCAAGAATACTGGATTTTGATGTCTATGTTATTCTTGATTTGACAAAACCTGTTTATACAGAGGAATCAGTTCTTACTAAAGTATTAACTGATTTGGAATCGAATCAAGTCCGTTTTATATTACTGAAAGATTTAAGGTTTTAAAATTGATTCTCTACTGGGTAGATAAAGAAAGGTTTGGTGGAGCAAGTCAACCACAGATATCTGACCTTCCATTTCTTAAAAGTATAGATTTAGCAGGAATTATCTGCTTACAAGAAGACAGTACATCCGAGGAATTATCACGATTACTAGATGTTGCATACTTACATAGACCAATCATTGATTATGGTATTCCCTCTTCTGAAGACATTTCAGAGATAATGAAATTTTTGTCACAACAACAAAAATTAAAGCCAAATTTTCCTGTACTTATACATTGCACAGCGGGTTATGGACGAACTGGCACTATTCTGGCATCATTGATTAAAATACTTGATCAAGTAGAATCTAAAGAAGCAATTCGTAGAGTACGCAATATTAATCCTTTAGCAATTGAAACTGATGAACAAGAACAATTCATTAACGATCTTGCTTGAAAAATCTTTCCTAATACTTAAGATATTCATTTTTCACATTTTTTCTATCTTGAGAAACACACTTCGGTTAGGAAGTCCATGAAAGTCTGTTCAGCAGCGTGTATTTCTTGGATACTAACACGTTCATCAGATATATGAATTTTTTTGGGATTTCCAGGACCATAAAGGACAAAAGGAAGCTCTTTTGGAGCTTTAGATACTAAGATCGCTCCATCCGTTGCGTAATTTAACCCTGAAAGTTGTTGAGTTCCAGATTTTTCTAGAAATTTCTTAACAAAATAGTTATCCTCAGAGGATTTTATTACTGGCATAGCCTGCTTAACTTGACATTCAAACTTTGCTGGGCTTTCGAGGGCAAAATCTGCAATTTTTTGAGTTAACGTATTGCTAAAATCCGCTGGTTGAATGGGGGGAACAAGTCGAAAATCACACTGAACCTCAGCTCGTTCTGGAACCACATTAGCGATATTCCCACCCTGAATAACTCCGATGTTGAGTGTACTCTTTCCAAGAATGCCATCTACATGATTAGGTACCGACGAATGAAGGATGGGAAACAGTTTTACAATTTCTTCAATCGCATTTATTCCTTTTTCAGGGGTTGAACCATGAGCAGTTTTACCTGAAGCAATTATTGATAACCAGAGAACTCCCTTTTCTGCAATACCAACTTTCAAACCAGTCGGTTCAGGGATGATAAGAAACTCCGCTTTATCTAATAAACCTAGTTCTAATGAGGCCTTAACTCCTCCCAATCCCACTTCTTCATCACTAGTCCCCAAGAAAGTGATGCTATACTGCATTTCTGAGGTTTTTAACTCACTATTAATTCTTTTAAGAGTACTAAGAGCAACAGCCACCCCTGATTTCATATCAGCGGATCCTCTTCCATAAATATGATCGTTTGTCTCTGCTCCACCAACTGGATCATAATTCCAATTATTAATATCACCAATTGGAACAGTATCTAGATGTCCGCAAATAAGTATGGTTTTATCGGCATCACCGACAGTTAATTGAATATTTCCTTTTTTCTTTTCATACCATTGGACTTTTGCAGGAATATTCTCGGTTTTCGCCCATTGTTCAATCCAATTAATAATTTCGGTAGTTTCTCCGGGTGGATTTTCGGTATTTATCCGAATTAAATTCTTTACAATTGATAAACTATTCGTCATCTTCTATAATGTCCACATTTACATGCAATTGCTCAGTATTCCCTTCTTTTTCATTAAGTAGCTGAATATAATCTTCAACAGGGACTTCTGCAAATATAGGCCCTTTGTAGTCACAGTTTGAGCAGGAATATGTAGAAGGTACAATAAACGTCAAAAAACTAGGTTGTATTGATAACGTACTCTTCAGACAAATTGGACAGACGCGAATAACACTTTGAGAATGGTTCTCTCTTCGTATCATCTTTCTTATTTCCCCAAAATTTCTAAAAAATTGTCTCATCAAAATCGTGTATCGATTTTATGAACATCATTTAGAGTTTTCTGAATCGTTTATCATTATTGTTTCCATTTATCTTCACCAAAAGGTGACAAAACAAAGCTTTTCTTAAGACGATGTGAAAACCTTTTTTTACTTCTATATCACAGAATATTTGTAATATTCAATCACCTTTGTGCTCCAGATTTGAACCGATATGTCGCTAAATTTCAACTTTCTCGCCAAGATATTACTTCTTGGTGAATTTCGTGTGGGAAAATCTTCTATGGTACTTCGTTATGTGGAAGATCGTTTTCCAGGCGATTATATGGCTACCATTGGTGCAAATTTTCTTGTAAAATCTGTGAATTTAACTTTGGATGGAGAAGATGTAAGAGTTGGATTACAAATCTGGGATCTGGGTGGTCATACTAGGTCCACTCAAGTTGGACGTGTCTTTTTTCAGGGGGTATCTGGTGCCCTACTAGTTTATGACCTTACGCGTCCCGATACATTAGAAAAGATACCACTATGGCAAGAACAGCTCAGAAAATATTCTCCAAATGCAAAATTTTATTTAGTAGGAAATAAGAATGATTTAATTGATGAACGACGGATTTCAACATCAGAGGGGAAGAAAGCACAGACTGCATACAAGGTCGAACATTTTTTTGAGACTTCCGCAAAAACTGGTAATCATATTCAAGAAACATTTGAACACATGGCAATTTCCCTTATTGAGCAAATAAATAGCCTGAGTTCTGCGTAAGCAAAAATAGACGATATTCTAGGATAAGTTCTAATTTTAACCTGTCATCAATTCTTCAAAAGAGTTCACATGTTCAAGTGCTTCTTTGAAAAGCCGCACATCTGTAGAGGTTACCTCTTCGTTCATTTCGAGAAATTCTAATATATCAAAAAAAAGATCTTTTGCATTTGGGAAGTTAGTTGGGGCTTCTGGTAAAGAGGAAAAGGCAAATGTCAATTTATCTGTTACAGTTGCCTCTGGTACACGAAGAGCATTACGAACTGTTTGCACATAGATTTCGTCATCACTAATTTTTGAAGCAATTTCCATGCGTTTCTGTGCTACTCGGGAAGCATTATGGGATAATTTTGGTGGTGTGAAGATCCTACGGAAAAAGCGCACAAATCGGTTCATTATGTCTGACAATCATCCAAAATTAAAAAATTAGTAACTGAGTCCTTCTAATCCAATCCTTTTTAAGGCCTTTTTGCTTCTTATTGTTTACATTATTCATATAATTGATAAATCTTGTTATTTGAAGATGAAAATTCTTCTATTTAATGTCAATATTTTAGAGGAAGGTCAAAGAATTGACTGAGAAACAGACTACTGGATTTTCAGAAGGAATTGTCGGAGTACGGG
>DXJL01000060.1 GCA_019057635.1 Candidatus Heimdallarchaeota archaeon | reverse complement strand
TCTATGAACATCAGTTCCTTTTTACCCAGATTGAGCTTGTCTCCAGTTTTGACGGGAACGAAATTCCAATCCTTGTGGAAATGACCCTTTAACGATTTCACACCGCTTTTCGTGCAGTAAACAGGAGTTTCCGGAATGATTTCCATTAATTCCGCCAGTCCGCCGCTGTGATCTATCTCGGCATGATTGGCAACAACATAGTCGATTTTCTTGAGAGAAACGTACTTGTTCAAATTCTCAACGAACTCAGCACCGAAAGGACTCCAGACCGTGTCAATTAGGGCCGTTTTTTTGTCTCTCACGAGATAAGAGTTATAAGTAGTCCCCCTATGAGTTGAATATTCATCTCCATGGAATTTTCTTAGTTCCCAGTCCACCTTTCCAACCCAGTAAACGTCTTTTTTAATCTCTTTCATATAATTGCCTCCAAAAACATTATCTGATGTTCTTTATATACTTTAACATGAACAAATTTAAAAATAATTGATTTAAGTCAAATTTTTTATTGTCGGTTTCAATCGTGAATCGATGCTTCGTGATGCTTAGACAGACCTCTCCCCGCGTTGCAAATACGTAACAAAATCGATTGAAAAACGTTGAAAATACGGTATGGCGATTGAAAACCAGAAAAGCTTAAATCAGCATTTCTTTAGGGGAAATCAGCGTGAATAAGAGTGGCAGCGCTACGGGGATTCGAACCCCGGTCTGATGGCTGAGAACCACCTATCCTAGTCCCCTAGACGATAGCGCCACTAAGGTAAGGATAGGTCAGAATACCAGATGTACCTCTGATAAGTCAAGAAATTCAGCTCGATTATCCAATTTCAGATATTCATGTAATTTCATGTATTTTCATGTAATTTCATCATCGTTTGTGGGATTATTGTGGGATAAAATCTTCTTTCGTTAGCACATCTCTCAATTAAAAGGAAAAGATGTGATTGGAATTAGGAGTAGAGAAAAAAAAAAAAAAAAATTCTTTGGGACTTTTAAACTGAAAATAAGGAGATTTTATTATGACTACAAATTACGATCCTAATAATTCCCCAGAAAGTCAACAGGCTATTCCACAAAGTGGAACCTATGGCTTCTCGCCGGAAATCCAGCTCAAGATTGTGGCTATGCTGCTTCTTGAGCAAGATTTGTTTATCCGGAATGTTGAAGTAGTGCTGCCGGATTATTTTGAAAATCCAATTCTAGGAGATTTTGTGAGAATAATTTTTGCCTTCTATCAAGAATATCATCGAATCCCAACCCCAGATGAGTTTATAGAAGAAGTTGATGTGTTTACAGCAAGTGACCGAAGATTGCCGAGAGAGGAATATTTTCGAGTGCTAGAAGAAGTATTTGAGGCTGGTGATGATGGATATTTCGATTATGTTAAGGATAAGACAACTGCTTTTGCCAAATATCATAGGATGCGGATTGCAATCAGTCAAAGCGTAGATTTGTTATTGAAGAAACAAGATTATTCTGGAATCTCAAGTACCATTCAAGATGCCGTTAAAGTTGGAGAGAAGTCAGAACATCACCCTGAGGATATTATTGAATTCTTGGGCAGAGAAAAAGTTAGAAGAGAAATTTTCGTTCGCAACTGGGCAGAGAGAAATTCATTAACAATTCTTGCAGGAGGCCCAAAAACTGGAAAATCCGTTCTGGTTACAAACCTAATGCTCAAGCTGGCACTTGGAAAATCCTTTTTGGATTTTGAAGCAGAACAACCAAAAAAGACTCTCTACATTCAGCAGGAAATACCAGAGTGGGCTTTGGAGGAAAGACTGATCAAGATGATTCCAGAGGAAGAAGAAAGGCAATTGCTGAAGGATAAAATTATTCTACACTCGACTACAGGAACTCCGTTTAAGATATCAGATCCGAAAGATGCAGCTAAAATATCTGAGCAGATTGATAAGCACAAACCTGACCTCGTTATTTTTGACCCTCTCGGTACTTTTCATACTAAATCTGAGAATGATGCAAAAGAGATGAGTACGGTTCTAGAATATTTCTTAAAATTAATCGGTCAATTCAATATTGGAGTTATCGTAGTTCACCACCACGGGAAGCCTTCTGATAGACCACGATCTGGAGGACATATGCCAAGAGGTTCTTCAGTACTGGGAGATAGAGCAGATATTATCATCAACGTAAGACAACCGAGGCACCATGATGCTCGCTTTCACTCTCATTATGCAAATTATGCAGAGCTTGAATTCGTTCTGAGAAGCGGCGTACCGATTGATAATATCGTTACTGAAAGAGACCCAAATACTCTATGGAATCAGAGAAGTGACGATCTTGGGCCGATGGGAAGAAAAGGTTCAGCAGAAATGGTGAGGAGAATTTTAATTGATAATGAAGGAGAGATGTTACAGAAGGATATGATAGAAGCACTTCAGGATCGAATGTCACGACCAGTAGCGATAAGAAATATTCAGGAAGCTGAAGAAAAGGACTATTTAGAGAAGATAAAAATACCTGAAAAAGGATCGCCAGTCTTACTCAAACTGAAATAGAAAAACCTTATTTGGACAGGGGCAGGAGATACTAATCCACTCATCACGGCTGAAGATAAAATAAGACTACCTTAGGGATACCATAAGATGCTTTACTAAATCACTTAACTTATTTATTTTCACTACTCTACTTGATACACCTGCCCCTGAACCAAATGCACTGAATACTCTATTTCCATACAGAATTCAGCACATTTAGTACAGTCCCAGGTGTACTAAGTATCTTCAGTAAAAAGAAGAGGTTAACTGATTTAGTACACAGTAACCATACATACACACCTTTGGAATAAGAAATCTAATATGATAATATGGTGGCACAGTTCAGCAAAAGGAGGAAAATATGCCAAATTCTGAAATCTGCAACTGGAATGATATTGCAAGTGATTTTAGAGGAGGAGGATTAATCTTAGGAAATGGTGCATCAATAGCAGTAGATGATAATTTTGATTATCCTTCGCTTTTTGAGAAAGCTAGAGAAAGAGAATATATAACTGATCCTATAAATAGAATTTTTGAAGATCTTCAAACAACAGATTTTGAATTCGTCCTTCGTGAACTTTGGCATTCAAAGCGAATTAATAGTGCTTTAAATTTGGATCCAGAAGATAAAATAACAGATGCTTATAACTCAGTGAAGGAAGCTCTCATTTCAACAGTTCATACTGTTCATGAAAATGCAGTATATGAGTCTGTGAAAGAAAAACTCAAGAAAGCATCTAATTTTCTATCTCAATTCCAAAAAATATTTTCGTTAAACTATGATCTTTTAGTTTATTGGACAATGATGATTGGCAATGATGATTCTTCCAATAAATTCAAAGATGGATTTACTTTTGGTGGCGGGTTTAACTGGGAAACTGCATTAGATCCAGGAGAATCAACAATAGTCTTTTATCCTCATGGAAATCTTATAATTGGCAGACATCTTGAGGGTGGAGACTTTAAGATATGTAGAAGACAACAAAGACGAGATTTACTTAGTACGATTACAGGTATCTGGAGAGAAGAAAACATTGTTCCGGTCTTCGTTAGTGAAGGTAGCAAAGAACAAAAGAAAAAAACAATATTGCATAGTCCTTATCTAGATATCATTAATAATTACTTTCTGAGAAATATTGGAGAAAAAGTAGTTATTTATGGATGGTCAATGACAGAACGAGATGATCATATAGTAGAAGCAATATGTAAGAAAAATCCTGAAAAGTTTGCTGTTTCACTACACACTGATAATCCTGAACATACAGTAACACGCGAAAAAATTAAAAATAAATTAAGAAGGAAACTAGGTCATCAGCTTCAAATATCTTTCTTTGATGCTCAATGTGAAGATTGTTGGATTTTCTAGTAACTTTGAGGCGAATTGGAACCCAAATCCCCTAAAGCATTTTCTTATTATTTCTCTGATTTTAATAAGAGAGCGTCTGACTACGAATCAGAAGGTCGGCAGTTCGAATCTGTCCCTCATCCAGGAAACAACATCCATAATTAAGCAGGTTTAGGCACTTTTTGTGACGCATTTGCGATGCGGGGAGAAATCTGGATTTTAACTTGACTTAATGATTATACATTAGAAATAATATTGAAGTAATAATCGGAATTACGTTTGAATTTCATCTTCCGAATCACTGGAGTATCGCTCCGGTAGCAGAATTGAATATTAAAATAAGGAGACAACAATGAAATCAATCAGATTTGTCACGTATTGCTGTCTAGCGCTGTCCCTGCTGGTTGCGGGGTGCACTACGACGGAGCAGAAAACAGAGAAAATATCAGATGAAGCAAAAATGAATGTGAGGGAAACAAGTATTGGGAAATTACAATTCAAGTTGAGTTTCCCAACAAAAGAGACATCGAAACTTTTGAAGAAAGAACGTCGGTCACAGCGTGCGATACAAACGTATATATGGGCAATCCCCATTGCATCAATGGCAGATTATCTATACACATTTACAGAAAGTTTAGGCTACGAGATGGGAGATTTC
>DXJL01000059.1 GCA_019057635.1 Candidatus Heimdallarchaeota archaeon | reverse complement strand
TACGCCATGGCGAATTCGGAATCGATAGCTACGGCTTTCTGCATCTCTTCGATGCTGCTTCTGTACTCACCTCTCAGATGCAGACTCCGGCCTTCGATGTAATGTTTAAGGGCATCAGGCGAGATTGTGGTAATCTTTCCTACTTCTCTATCTTTATCACCAGCTATTTGTATACGAGTAAGATTCATGTCCGACTTTATTTGTCTTGTAAGCTCATCCGTTTTTGGAAATATCTCTTCTTCTTTCTTGCATTCGACCTTTATCGAATTTATGACTTCCCCTGTATGAGGTTTCTGGAGAAGCACAGTTATAAGGATATTTTCTCCAGCCTTTATAAAACTTCCGCTTATTGTGTGACTCACTCTTCCCTCATCAGCTATTTTTATGAGATCCTCAGTTGAATACTTTTTTTTATCAAGAAAATTCAATTTTTTCAGAATGCTGTAAACTCTGTCTCCACTTAAGACTTTGATAAACCTTGATTGCATGAGGTCGGTATTTAATAACTCAGTAAGCCCAGTACGCCAGCATTCTAGGCTTTCATCTCCGGAAACATTCTCAAAATATAGGACAGCAAGCGAGGGTTTTTCTCCTTGTATAGCGATTATGCCTATTTTGGAAAGAAGTTGCCATACAACTACGGCAATGATAGCAAGAACGACCACCAAAGCTGGGATAAATAGCTTCTTCCGGATTAACGTTGCGATCCTTGAGGAAGGAAGCGGAGCGGCACACTTACCGCAATAAGTAGTATCTTCAGGATTTTCGAAATGACATTTAGGGCATTGAATTCCCATTGTTCCCTTTGCTTGCTTGGAAATAGGATAATTATTTATGAGGGGAGTGTCAAATTGAATGATAAGGTGGGTTACTCGCTCTTCATCCCAGCCAGCCTCTTCTTCGCATCCTCAACTTCAGCTATGCCAGGATCAGTGTCTTTCCAGAGGTCGAGGAATTCTGAAACCATCGCTAAGGAAATATCACAAGTGGTCCGAATTTAGCTGAAACGGAACAATGCCCAGAAGTAAAAAAGAATCAGTCAGAATCGTGATTCTAATATGAATTCGATGAAGATCAATGTTGAATTATTCTTGCCTCTTTTAATTCCTCATTTCTTTCCTTGATGACCTCACTGAGATCCTGTCCGATTCCACCGGTCATTGGCATCGCTCCGGTAATTCTGTTGTTGTAGCCTAAGTCGAGATAGGTATTGTGTCCCATTCCAGAGCCGACGATTAAATTATCGTGAGTTCCATAATAAAGATAAAAATGAATATATAAAGGTGAGAATTGGCTTACGTTGTTCGCTTGTAGAGTTATATGATGGGCATATACCAATCCACCACTAGGACTGTAATCCCACCAATCTAACAGGAATGCAAAGCGGCCTGAACCGCTTATTTTATTCTGCCCATAATAACTGTCATGAGCTACTGTATAAATTCCTACACGACTCCCTGGTGCCATATGAATCTCATTCTTGCTTACTGTATGTCCAAAGCTTGCATCGCCAGCAATATAGACGCCAAAATAACTTATATCAATTAGTTTATTTCTTTCAATAACAGCTCCTTCTGCCTCGTATCTTATTTCGTATTCCCAACCTCCGTAAATAAATATTCCACGCATACAATTGAACAAAGAATTGTTAGATATAACAGTTCCTTTTCTAGCATATTCATTATCTATTCCCCAACCTTCACAAATTATCGTATTTTGTTTAATAACAACATTTGTGGTCATAGCAAGGTAGACACCTCGGCGAAATGAATAAATTTCATTTCCAAGAATTTGAACATACGAATCTTCAGGCTGCCAATCTTCGTGATTCTCGCTCCAATACCAATCTATAAACATTCCCATCCTACCTGCAGACATATCATTGTCCTGAATCAAGATATTTCCTCTCACATTGGACATAGAGATAGCATCACGATGGATGTTAGAGAATGTGCAATTTTTTACTGTAATATTTCGGGCATTTGGTTCTGCGACGTAGCCTTCAAGATCGAGGTGAATATAATTGGCAGCTATTCCTCTTAAGAAATTTTGAATATTTAGGTTGTCAAAGGTAACATCATTGTCAATATCTAAGTCAATAACATGAAAAGCATCCGCTCCTTTTGGACTAGAACCAGTTCCACCTATGCTATCAGGTCCGATAATTAGAGTGCCACTTTCTCCTTTTAGAATAAGACTTTTCTCAATAATAGTAACCGCACCCTCATTATCTCCCCTTTCAGCCAAAGTAGCATCGCTCCAATCATAAAACCCAGGAAGAAAACAGATTGTATCCCCATCTGAAGCTGAATCAACCACGGTCTGAATTTGTGCTCGAGTCATTGCAGGATAGACATCCCAGGTTTCAGCAAAGGCTTGACTTCCAGAGATCAGGAAAATAATTAAGGAAATGGTAAAAAGAATACAAAATTTTTTGTGAAATCTTCTAAACATTTTAATCCCCCTTTTTTAATTTTGACACGATCAGCTTTTAGTTTTTTATTTCCCTATTAATCTCACCTCCTTATTTGATTTTTT
>DXJL01000007.1 GCA_019057635.1 Candidatus Heimdallarchaeota archaeon | reverse complement strand
TAAGCATACTTCAGTTTTTCCTGAAGAAATGAGTGAAAAACAACGTGCAAGCGAACTACAGAGACCTAAGCGAAAATCTGTGGAAGAATTTATTTCCTTTAACCAATATTCTGAATAACCTACTGGTAGTCTACATGACTAGATTTGTCAGACAACTATTTGGAAAATAGTTCTGGACAGAATGAGTCACACATCCGCTATCCGGCAGGTTAACAACAAGAGAATCGTTGCTTTCCATTAGGACTACTTGAAACAGATTTTATGGCGACATCTCAAACACTAGTGAATTTCCACTAGATTGGGCCATAACTCTCTTGCCTTTGACGGGTAACTCGTCTAACGTAGTTACAAGGGAATAGACCCTGTGCGCTAAGGAAATATTTTGGTCATCACCTCGGGGTTGAAGAAGTAAGGGAGGGAGTCCTTTTTAGGTTGTGAGAGAGAGGTCAGCGAATACGAGAAATAATACTTTGTCGGACAAAAATGATCAGACTTGAAAAATTATGCAGATATCAATAGTTCTGGTTCTTCTTCTTCTCGAAGAGGAAACACATAGTGAATAGTAGAATGGTTCAAGGATAAATCATGTTCGACAAATCCACAGGCACGAAAACCTTGTTTTAGTAGAAAAGTATGAACATTAACCAGCTGTTCATCTGCAAACCCGCGTAAAATAGTGTACTGAGTATTCTTTTTAGCAAATCGCTTAATATGCTCCATTAATTGCTTTCCATAGCCTAGTCCTCGATACTGCTTCCCAATGATTAAAGATAATATGAAAATTCCCCGACTAAAGAAATCAATAACTGCATATCCAACGATGGATTCACTGGATTCTTGTTGCTCTGAGTTATCTTCTTGATCCTCTTTTTCATCAGACTTAGGTTTAGCAACACAGGCAATAAAGACTTTTCCCTTTTCAGGTACTTGCACGTAAAAATCAATGCGCCCTTTCTCACTTTTGAGAACAGTGGGGCCATGTGCGGTATAAATATCTGATTCTAGTAAAGCTAACTTTACAGATGGCCAATCTCCCGCCTGATAATCCCGAACAGTAATTTTTTCGCTCATTGATACTCCCGCTTTTTCATTCATTCTGACCTATAAAACAATTCGTAGAAATAATTTAAAGAAAAAGAGGAAGAAATGATGAATATAATTCAATTAGCTAAATTTTGCCCCATGCAGCAGATACTCGTTCATTAGTTTTCTTGATAACGGGTGCCATAGCCTCTTGAGAAGTAAATCCTAATTCAGCTGCTATTTTCATAATTGATACATGCGCCACTTTTATTTCTGAATCCTCTTCATAAACAACAAAGCTACAGGGAAATAGAGTTCCAACATCTTTGTGTACATCTAAAGCAGCTTTTGCTAGATCGGCACCACATGCCATGATGCTAGTATATCGAGGATAGTCTTTAACTCCCAATTTCTTCTCGATAACCTGATCAATTGCTTTGGTTAATAATACAGTAAAGCCTTCATTAGCTACAATAGTTTGTACATGTTCAACAGTTTCATCAAAGGACATATTCGTAATCGTTTTACGTAAGATTTCCACCAAAAAACTCACCAAGTAGTGTGATTTAATGAATCTTTTAGTATTTATCTCTGCTAAAATCGTTTAAAATGGGTCTGTATTTTTTTTCTGATTAAACCAATATTTGCTCACGATTAATGATGCAATTTCCATTCATTAGGTGAGATCTGAGCGGATTTTCTCGTAAAAATCCAATGCTTCTGGATTAGAAAGAGCTTCCCGATTCGTAACAGGTCTACCATGAATAATATTGGTAACTGCCATTTCAACTTTTTTCAAACTGAAAGTATAGGGAATATCAGGTGTTTCAAGGATAAGAGTAGGTACATGTCTAGGCGATGCTTTCGAGCGTAATTCTTTCTTTATTTTTGACTTTAATTCATCAGTAAGAACAGATTTAGGTGCCAGCTTGACGAAAAGTATGATTCTCTGATCATTCTTCCATTTTTGGCCAATCGTAAGACTATCTGCAACTTCAGGCAGTGCTTCCACAATATTATATATCTCTGATGTACCGATACGGACCCCTGATGGTTTTAACACTGCATCTGAGCGTCCAAGAACAGTCATTCCACCTGTATCACTGTGAATAATAATATAATCTCCATGTCTCCAAATTTTTCTTTCAAGCGTATCAAAAAAGTTGAAATAAGCATTTTTATATCGCTTATTATCTGGATCATCCCAAAAATAGAGAGGCATACTTGGAGATGGGGTTTCACAAACGAGTTCAGCCTGTTGATCTCGTACGGGATTTCCACCTTCATCATACGCTTCAATACTCATCCCTAAAGCACTTGCTTGAAGTTGACCAGCGTAAACAGGAAGAATAGGGCAACCACCGGCAAAAATTGCATTCAGATCAGAGCCTCCTGTAATAGAGTTAAAATGGAAATCTGCTTTTATTGCTGAATACATCCATTCGTTAACTTCCGCCGAAATAGGAGATGCAGTCTGAGAAATAACTCTTAGAGATGAAAGATCATGATTATTACCTGGTTCGGCTCCTATTCCATGTAGATAATGCAGATAACTTGCTGAGGTACCAAAAATCGATATTTTTTCTTCTTCAATTATTTTCCACATAGCTCCCCAATCAGGAAAGAGAGGATTTCCATCATAGAGAAGAATTGTAGCTCCTACGGCCAATGACGATGTAAGCCAATTCCACATCATCCATGAGGGAGAAGTAATGTAATTTATCCGATCACTTCTTTTCAGGTCTGTATGTAAAATTAAATCTCGTAATTGTGTCAAGAGAACACCACCAGCACCTTGAACCATGGATTTTGGCTTACCTGTTGTACCTGAACTAAACATGACATATCCAGGATGATTAAATTCTACCTGTTCAAATTGAATTACAGGGTCAACTATTGGGGAAGAAAATTCTTTCATAGTTACAGCTCTGGGGATTGTAGAGATATCTAGATCTTTCTTTTTTGTATATGGTGTAACAATTACCTTTTCAACTGAATTTAAACCCTCTACCACTTTTTTTACGTTGGGTAGTAAATCAATTGACACCCCTTTGTAGAAATAACCATCAGATACGAACAGTACTTTCGGTTTAATCTGGCCTAATCGATCAAGTACAGCATCTGAACCTAATTCCCCACCCGTAGATGCCCAGGTTGCTCCTAAACTAGTTACAGCTAACATTGCAATGATAGTTTCTATTAAATTGGGTTGATAGGCCGCAACAAAATCTCCTTTTCTTAATCCTATTTCTCGCAAAGATACTGAAAGCTTTGCAACTTTTTGATTAAGCTCGCTGTATGTCATTACTTTTCGATATTTGGTTTCCCCACGAAATATGAATGCAATTTGATCATCAGAATATCTTAACAAATTCTCTGCAAAGTTTAGTCTTGCTCCTGGGAACCATTCGTTACCAATGAATCGTTCTAGGTTTTTCCCTACTTGTGTGTATTTACGTGATGAAATTATTTCAGTAAAGTCCCAAAGAGTCGCCCAAAAATCCTTTATTTTGTTTATTGACCATTCATGAAGCTGAGAATAATTCGATAGTGATAAATCATACTTTGTGTTTACATACCTCATGAAATGAGTCATATTTGCATTTTCAATCTGACTTCCTGATGGTTTCCACAGCAATTTTGCCAAAGAATACGACTCCTACAGATTTAGTTTCTTAATTTTGTTTGCGACATAAACCATAAATAGTTTCTCAGTCATAAATCTCAAAAAGAGAGATACAAGATGGTAGAAGTTATTAAAACTGATAAGGGGACTCCTCCTGGAGGTTATTACAGTCAGGGTATAAAAACTGGAAATTTTTTGTTTACTGCTGGACAAATTGCTTATAATCCTGAAACAAAGAAGTTAATTAACGAAAACATAGAAGATGAGACTCGACAAGTTATGCAAAACCTTTCAGCAATTGCTGAGGCAGCAGGAACAGCATTGAAAAATACTGTAAAAACAACAGTTTTTTTAACAGATATGAGATTATTTGATAGATTTAACACTACTTACTCAGAATTTTTCCCTGAAAACCCCCCCGCAAGATCAACTGTGCAAGTTGGGCCTCTACTTAGAGAAGTACATCTAGAAATTGAAGCCATCATTTATTGCCCTCCAGAGTCTTAAGAAGAGGAATAGGATTTTCCTTTCATCAAGGTTAGTGACAGAAAAGCTGCAGCTGAAAATACCACTGCGAAAAAGAAAATTAATAGATAATTGCTTGGATTTAACGTGATTAAAAGTCCATCGATGGTTGGTCCTGCTGCTCGTACGACATTCACTGTCAACATAAATCCACCAAAGGCGCTACCAATTTGAGTGGTATTTTTGGCTAGAAGGCTATTTGTTGTGGGCCAAAAAATAGCATTGACGATGAATAAAATCATATATAATGCAAAAAGGATAGCTGGAGGTCTGAGGATATAAATTCCAAGTATAACAATACCTTGAAGAGCTGATGCAAACAGGAGAGCTACTTTCTCAGAATATTTATCTGCAATCACACCTCCTAATAATTGGCCTGATGCTCCAAACAGATGTGACACTCCAATAAATAAGGCCGCGTGAGAAATATCAAACCCTTTGACTTCAGATAGAAATGGCGCTAGCACAAAATTAACCATCCCCCATGTTAGTGACATTAGAAACATAAATACAAATATTATTAGCAATGTAGGGCTTAAATGTGATTTAAGTTTAATTTGAAAATTAGCTGATTCGTTCTTAATGTTAATTTTTTTTTCCTTTTCCCGAGGCGATTCAAATCTTGCTACAAATACCCAAAATAATATACTTAGAAGAAATAAGGGAAACGACCATAATAGATATATTTGCTGCCAATTCATTATATTTAATAAGAAAAAAACCGATATAGGCCCAACAGCGGCCCCAATTGTACCTCCTACTCCGTGAACCCCTAGAATTCTATTAATATATGAAGAATACCCCCCT
>DXJL01000058.1 GCA_019057635.1 Candidatus Heimdallarchaeota archaeon | reverse complement strand
CACACAATGAAATACTTCAATGCATTGAAAATCTAGCAACAGAAGCAGGGGTAAACATCAAGGACAGGTTTGCGCTAGGAAAATGGGCTCGTAAACAGGGGCTGGATACCTTTCGAGTCGAGCAGGTCTTAACCAGCAAGAAAGGCATTCGTGTCCCCCTAGTAGCTGCGTTGGTACGACTCAAGACAAATCAGCGAGATTCCTCCCAACGATTTACTTATGAGTTATTTATGTATCTTACCAACTTAGATGTCTCTGCTCGGTATATTGTCAAGCTTTATGGGAAAAGATGGATGATTGAGACCGATTATCGATGTATTAACGATTTCCAGGCCATAACAAACAGTATTTCTCCCCAACTCCGAATCATCCTCTTCGGGCTTGCAGTAACTCTTAATGTGCTTTGGGTGGTCTTTTCCATCCTTCAAAATAGATTGGTGAAGGTCGGTCACTTTTCTATTGATGAGAACACTCGTTTTTATGTTCAACTTACTTTTAGCTTAGTATGCATTGCTCGGTGGTTTTGTCGTTACTTACGTGATGAAATATTATCACTGCTGACTTTTCAAGGAGGGGATGCGTGAAGACTGTCTCTAACAACCTTAAAAGGCCTCCCTCCTTTACTTCTTCAACCCCGAGGTGGTGATAAAAAAATTCACTTAGCTCTTCGGTCATATTCCATTGTAATTATGTTAGACGAGTTACCCGTCAAAGGCAAGAGAAGAATGGCCCAATCTGGTCGAAATTCATTAGTGTTTGGGATGTCGCAAGCAGATCTGATTCAAGTAGTCCCAATGGAAAGCAAACATTCTCTTGTTGCCAACCTGCCGGATAGCGGATGTGTGACTCATCCTGTCCAGAACGCAGTTTTACTGCATTGTCTGACAAATTTAGTCATGAATTCAAGAATCCTTCTCAACGTTTGGATTTAGTTTGATGAGAAGTGTCCGATAATTTCAAAGATTTTAATAGTTCTTCATTTCCCATACGTTCTAAATCAGAAATAGTCAATATTGTAAAAAAATCCGTAGTCTTAATAAATTTCGATTCTTTGTCTGATTCTTCATCTTCAAACCAAATTGCTTTTTTTCCTAAGAAGCGTGCGAGTTTGTTTAGTAAGAGGAGACGATCATGGTCTTTTTCCTCATTTGTTGAAGAAACACCTGTGACAATTGAGTTTCCTGGATTTATTTCACTCTTGTCGATAATCTCTCTTTGTTCGTTAACAATGATGCCATCAACAGGTTCTTGTCTTAACCACAAAATCTGGATCTCTTTTTCTTGAAGGTAACCAGTGATTTCTTTTTGTCGTTGTGATTTAGGTTTACAAAGTTCTTTGATTGTAAAATCTAAGTCGTTTGAAGATTTTTTAGGTTTTTCAAATATGTTAATCGGCTGTTCAAGATCAATACCCATGATCTCTAAGATACGAGCGTAACTATCTAATTTAGGTGAGCTTTTACCCCGCTCATACTTATAGAGGGATTGACGTGATACCCCAATTTTTTCAGCTAAAAGACTAATATCCAACTCAAGCTGTTTTCTTCTCTCAACAAAGCGTGAAGTTGATAGATTGACAAAGATACCCCCTCTCTTTGTGAGTTTAGTAATTTGTGGAGATTTTTTGGATAATTCATCTTGAAGAAAAGATTTCAGAGTTTGTAACGAAATAGCAGGAACATTGTGCCGTCTATAAAGTGTGGCTGGTTTAATTCTTTTTCCAGTAGCAAATTTTGCTATTAGTAAAGGTTTTCCTTGAATTAATTTGGCAATTAACTGAAGTTCTTGGGATGTGTGTCTTTTAAACAAATCTAATTCAGCTAATACACGAATGATCATTTTTTTCGTTATTAAAGGTGTCTGAATTTCTTTCTTCTTCACTATGAAGTCAAAAGAGGAGGAGCTAATATCATTATCACTCAGCGTATACCCAGCATTACGGAATTCCAGCTTGGCACTATTTAATAGCTCATTTCTATGGGTATCTTCTTTAACTGACATTTATATTCCATACAAGGTTTTCTGTTACTATGAATGTGGTGGACCGACCGAGATTTGAACTCGGGGGATACGGTCGCATTTTTGCAATCTCCGCCTTGCGAAGGCGGCGTGATACCAGCTTCACCATCGGCCCTTAACATTATCTATAGTCATAGATGATTATAAGTTGATAAGAACTTATTGCTTATTTCGCAAATTTTTTTTCATAACTCCTATATTTTTCATTTGATTTATCAGATTTTAGTTTATCTTAACTAGATCAGATACCTTTAATCCCAATAAAATTCGAATTTTTTTACTTTAAACGAGCTGAATATCTGGAAAGTTGTATAAAGCTAGTCCAATGCTATTGACAAGAATAAAAAGAAAGAGAAAATGGCTCTATTATGGAATATGAGCCACTCAATGCCCATGTAGGGAGTATAAAGGATTTAAAAGAAAGTTTTCAACCGAATAATGAAGATAAACCGAGATCGTCCCCAGCTTCTTCTTCAGGTTCTGTTGAACTAGCTACAGTTTCCTTGCCAGTATCTGCTGCAGCTGTAGTTCCAGGTGAAGCTGCAGTCATAAAACTTGCCCCTTTAATGGCTTCATCAATGTCTAATGATTCAAGTGTTGAAACCAAAGCCTTAATCTTAGCTTCGTCTGGTTTGTCACCAGCCGCTTTAATAATTGCTGTTATTCCTTTTTCAGAAACTCCTTTTCCTGATGAGTGTAATACTAGTGCAGCGTGTAAATATTGCATCAATTGTCACTTCCAAATGCGTTCTTATGAATTTACTAATGCGTTCAGATTTATTAGTTGGTAGCAGCTCAAGAATTTTTTCTCTGCTTTCAAAGAAGCCTTTCTATCTGCTAGAACTGCTTTTCTTCTGTTTTATGCTTTTTCCTAATGATGTTTATCTGTTTACTGTAGTACTCACCAATTCCTAGGGCACATTTCACAGATAAAAATTGAAGCAAATAGATCAAATTGCGTAAATTACTAATTCTTAGATTATATACTTCTTTACTATGTAGTTTTTCGTTAACAGAGACAAGATAAAAATGTAATACTATCCTTAAGAATAAGAATAGTAGTAGAGGCTGTTTTAATTCGAATGTCAATATTTATTTCAATAACGATTGACTATGTTTTATAAGCCCTATATAAATATATGAAAAGTTTAAATATATCCAGAATAAACTCTATAATAAGGGTAGAAAAATCTTTTTTATAACTTTAAGGCGGGTTCTGGAGTGGTTCGGCGCCATGAGATCCTAAGGAATAATATTCACACGATACTAAGTAGAATCTCTTTATACGCAAAAAATTATCCTATATTTGAAAAAGAAATCCTATTTAAATTTACATCAGTTCTTATGCATTACCAAGAAGCCGAATTCCAACGTGAAAAACTTATAACTCGACTCGACGATTATATTGAAGAAAATACAGGAACAAATCTATACCTACAAACTCCATTCCTATGGTTTTCTCGGGAATTCTGTACAAAAGCCAATTTGATATTGAAGGAAGCTAAATACCATGCTGAAGACTTTTACACGTATATTATTAATAATTTAAGAGCCATTTTCAAATTAGTGCATAGTTATACCTCCTTACTGGATATAGATGCTTTTGAATCCCTACAATATAAATATAATAGATCTAAAGTTCCTCTTTCACGTGAACAGCTTCAAAATGTGGAATTGTTATTTTCTGAGGTTACTAATAGTGGATATTTAGCATTAGATCCTCTACACGTTAAAACTGTTTATTATAAGAATAGGGGTGGAACAAAAATTTATCCTGACGTTTCTACATTCTTCAAACTTCTCGACATAAGAATTATTCTTTTCTTTCATAGACACGCTTTTGATCTAGAGCATTTTTACATCAATTTTCAACTTACAGAGAATACATCTCTCAAAGAGGTAGTAGATTTGCAAGATGGTGCAAATACTCTCCTCAGCAATAGCAATGTGTTACAAGTAAGAGAAACTTCTAACTCATTTATCGGGCTTTTAACTTCCCCGATTACATGTCATGATTCGCTAAAAGCTTATTTTAAAAAAAAAGATCGACAGGGAAAGATAATCATACATGAAATGATGAATCTTAACTTAACTCATCTTCATCAATCTCTAGCTCTTTATAAACCTGACAAAGGTTGGAGAGATTTAAATAAAACGCAACGCAAGGTATTAACTAGGCGATTATTAACAAAAAATCCAAGGAAAAAGCGAAAAAATAATTTACACCAGTTTTATCTCTCTCCCTCCTCTGATTCTACTTGGCACTTTAAACAACATGATCAACCAGAGGAATTAATCAAACTATTTTGTGAAGTTTCAAGAGAATTTACCTTAGAAAATTTACCTCTCAATTTTTCAAACCCACAATCTTCATTCCTGCTAACTCCAAAGTACTTATCCTTAATTAGGGATCTACAAAGAAAAATGGTGTTGAATGTTAGTTTCAGATCTCATAGGCTTCTTAATGAATGGAGTTTAGATACATATTTCGTTAAACTACCGATACTACCTGACGAACAGCTTTTACGAATGATACAGTGGCTTCCCTTTGGTCAATTGTTTACTAGTGATCAAAATCTATATCTTTATGTACGACTGCGGCCAGAATGGGTACAATGGATTGAAAATGAAATGAAATGGACTATTTGGCCTGTTATGGGGTATTTATATCCCCAAAGGTTGAGATATCAATGGTTCGACAGTGAAAACCTTCGATGGAGATCCCCATCGATATTGACGAGCTAATAATATCTCTTTTTATTTGTAGATTCATTCTAAAAAAAAGGAAGGGAATCAGGTAATTCGACCTGTGGATTCTTAAAGACCGATTGGACCATCATCTGGGGGCATCTTTTAATAAACTCCTGATTTTAGAAAAAAGACCCAAAATACCGAATCTATCGATATTGGCTTTCTTTCTCTAAAACTACCTCATCAATAATTAAATCGTTTTTAAACAAATTAAAATCGATTAATTGCTCAGTTTCGGATAACTCTCCATTTGCACAATGTCGCTAGTGGATATTATGGTGGAAGTATTAGAAAGTCTTTCTAGAGAGATCTAATCTAATTAAAAAAGGAAGTGGGAACGGCCAGATTTGAACTGGCGATTTTCGTTCACCTTGCGACATGCAAGAATGACACCGAGTTTCCTCATTGTTCCAGAACTTCATCATGAGTTTCAGTCAACCCAGTGGAGTTCACAGGGGGTTCTGGAGCCCGGCGCGATACTTGTCCGGTCTCGCTAGAAACTAGCGAGTCCACTAGCTTCGCTACGTTCCCTTTAAAGGGGGAGCATTCTTTAGTATCTCATGTTATTGAAATACATTAGATCTTTTAATAATTTTCTAACTGAGATTTTTCATTCACCGAAGCGATAATTGAAAAACCTGTCAATTAGCTGGGTTTTCAGGTTGTTATTCTCAATATACCATCTAATAAAATCAAAACTTGCCTGAACTTCGTTTAAGATTATTGAATCATGTGTAAATGTAATAACATCAGTTTGAACCTTCAAACAGTGATCAACTGATTTCGTAACAATACATCTTCCTGGTAATTCGAATTTGTCTAGAATATTTTGAAATTTAGTAGAATGAACTCCACTCTTACTCCTTTGTTTATCAAAATATAGATAGATGTAGTGGGGCTTTAGTTTAAAGACATTTAACAGAAATTTCTGTATCATTTCTTTTCGGAAAAGTAATTCCTTCTTTGAATGCAAAAGTGAAAATATATCTCGAAATACCCCATCACGACAGAGAATTATGGGTTCATTATTGAATAACGATTGGAACGTCGTAAATTGATTATAAATATCAATAGTGAAAACCTGATTAACTAATTTGCTTGGATCTGTAATCTTGTTATGTTTGATTTTCTCAACCAAATGACGGGGAACTGCAACGCGATTTAATATAAATCTCTCGCTTTCAGCATAGTTATGATGATTTGCGACAAATGTTAGAGCACTTTTCTTGGGATACCCGTTATCCAGTAGAAAACATAATTCTTCATAGGAAGCGAGTGTAATATTAGAGAAATTTACCATCTTCTTCTAAAGCAATGGGTTGGAGAATTAAAATAAAAATGATTTGTTGATTTTCTATAAGAATTAGATGAGCAGATAGGATTTATCTAGTTTCTGTACACCCTCAGAATTCGTCAAGAGAATTTAGTCTAAGAAAGAAGGTTTATCAATTAATTCAAATCTCCTCAGATTGACTGCTAATCAACATTAAACGATTAGAACGTCTTTGAAGTTAAGTTATCAATATAATCATCTAGTGGAGATTTAAATGGCTAGAATGCACGCAAGGAGAAAAGGAAAAAGCGGATCTACAAGGCCTATATGGAGAAAAACACCCGAGTGGGTTCCCTACTCGGCAGAAGAGATCGAAAACCTTGTTCTTGAGAAAGCTAAAGAGGGATTGAGTTCTGCTCTGATCGGTTTGATTCTAAGGGATGAGTATGCAATTCCTAGCGTAAAAAAAATCTGTTCTAAATCAATTACATCAATTATGAAAGAGAATAATTTAGGACCGAAGATGCCTGAAGATTTCTTAAATCTAGTTCGTCGTGCATTAAACCTTCGTAAACATTTGGAAGGTGGAAATAAAAAAGATAAGAGTTCACGTCGAGGCTTACAATTACTTGAATCAAAAATAAGAAGGTTAGTAAAGTATTATCGAAAAACTGGGATCTTTGAAACAGAATTCAAATACGAACCTTCTCAAGCAACGTTATATCTACGCTAGAAACGAGTATGTATTGTTTAAATTAGGAAAATTCCTAATAGAATCTTATTATCAAAATTAAAACACAAATTTTCAATTACTAAGCGTACCCAAATTGAACGAAGGTTCTCCCTTGGAAAAACAGGATATCGAATCGTTACTCCTTAAAATATCGAACATTGAATCAAATGCTCGTGATATTAAGCAACAACGAGAAGAACTAAATAGAAAGGTAACGACCATTGCGAATAAAAGGAATCTGATGAATGAGCAAGTCAAAGAATTGATCCAAACAGCAAAGGATGAGAGGGAGAAACGTGATCAGTGTAATCAAACGATCTCAGAAATTAAAGAAAAGAAAAATGTTCAATTAAAAGAAATTGAAGGGTTCACTGAACAAATACAAAGGTTAGAGGAGCAATTCAACAACGCTCAAGAAAAAAAGACACAAACAAGGCATCATTCTAATTTTTCTGCAAAAAGAATCCGGAAACAGATTCAGGATCTCGAATGGAAGCTTCAAACAACTTCAAATTTAGCAATTAACGATGAAAGAGATATCGTTGATCAGATTGAACGCTTAGAATCTAGATTCAGAGAAGTTCGTGAATCAGATGTATTATCACGAGATTTACACACAATCTCAAATAGAATAAGAGGACTAAAAGGGAAATTAAGAGGTTTAGACAGAGATCTTAGGACACATGCACATGAAAGTCGATTTCATCACAAAACTATGATTCAAGCATTTAAAAATGCTGATGTACTAAGGAAACAAGCAGATGAATTACATGCTCGGTTTTTAGATGCAAAAGAACAAGCAAACTTAATACATAATGAATATCTTACCCATATTCGTGAGATTAATAAAACTAGACATAGTATTAGTAAGAATAAGCAAAATATGCGTCAACAGCAAGATGCCGAGAGACGAGAAAAAATAAAGGAAAAAACTGAGGACGCTAAAAAGAAATTTGATGAGGGGAGAAAGTTATCATTTGAAGAATTCCGGACGCTTATAGATAAAGGAATGATTTAAACTGATAAAAGAAGATTGAATGTTTTAACACCTCAAAAAAATCTGTACCGACATAATCAGTTGTTTGTATTCTTTATCCACCAGGAGTGGATCCAATTATGAAGGAGGAAATTAAAGAATTTTTGATTGCATGTAAAGAAGCGGCAGAAGAAATTCGTAAAAGAGAAATCAAGTTTCCTTTGTATATATTTTCACATTTTGATCCAGATGGACTTACAGCAGCATCAATATTAGCAATAGCATTCAAACGAGAAAAGATACCGTTTCAGCTTAAAATTCTAAAAAGATTGGAAATTAAACAATTAAACGTGATTGGTGCATCATTACCTAAGGACGCACTAGTTATATTTTGCGATTTGGGATCAGGTGTAATTGAAGCTTTTAAAACATGGGATCCATCGATACAGATCTACATACTAGATCATCATTCTTTGGTAAGTGAGTGCAAATTACAAGAGAATATTCACCTAATAAATCCACATTGTTATTCTATTGATGGATCAAACAAGGTAAGTGGTTCTGGAGTGTCCTATTTCGTAGCTATTCATATCAATTCATCAAATACTAATTTAGCACATTTAGCAATTATTGGTGCATTGGGAGACCGTCAGGATCAGGGAGAAAATTCTTCATTAATCGGATTAAATCAGAAAATCGTGAAAGATGCCATTGATAACCGGTTATGTACAGATTTTGTTTCTGTTTGGTTCTACGACAGAACTCGAGATTTAATCAGCTGTTTAAAACGGTTAAACATCGAGGAATTTAATGAAGAAATTGCGATTCACTATTTCCTTAATGAGATTGGAATACCATTCACTGGAAAGACTGGACGAAGGATTGTATTGGAATTAGACGAGGAAGAGAAGAAAAAATTAGCTTCAGAATTAATCGTTAGAAATTTGGTGGATCCAAAAGTAATATACAAGCATGATTATCAGTTATTGAAGGAGCAAGTAGTCCAGATACAAGATGCTCGAGTATTTGCTAATCGACTAAACGCCTGTGGACGGATGAACCGTCCCGATGTTGGAATCGCACTGTGTATGGGAGATCGTAATCAAGCTCTTACCGAGTTAAAACCAATATTAAAGGCATATTCAAAGCAAATTGGCGAGGGAATAAAATGGGTTTTATCAGATAATAATCTTGAAGAGTTAGCAGCTCTTTACTTCATAGATGGAAGGAGTAAAATAGAAGAAAATATTATTGGACCAATCACATCAATTTTATCCTCCATGGAAGAGTATAGTGCAAAGCCAATTCTAAGCTGCGCGAAAATTGACGAGACTAGAGTAAAAATTAGTATCCGAAAAGCACATTCTTCAGACAATGAAACCGAACTTGATAAGCTTTTACAGCGAGGAATTAAGAAATTAAACCTTGACACGGAAGTAGGAGGACATTCTTCCGCAGCAGGCGCAATTCTCATTGAGAAAGAGCTGAGTTCATTTAAGAATCATCTCAATAACATGCTACTGGAGAGTCAAGAAACTGGTAATTGATAGGATAGATCTCAAAATAGTATTTGTTACTCAGTCAAAAGAGGAAGCTCAAATAATCCACGATTCCTTGAAACCAGATAATCTGGCTAATCCACCAATGAAAATTACATCACAACACTATGATAATACATTGGAAGTTCATATTGAAGGTTTAACTAGTCTTAATACGGCTAATGCAACAGTAGTAGATCTCCTCGACTCTTATAATCTCAACGACCAAATTCTTCGGAAAATTAGCGACGCTCTAGGCTGAAATCGGTGTCAAGAGTCTACTTTTTTGTACTTCGACCCCTTTAAGTGGATATATATTTTTACATTTAAAATAAATTTGTGATCCCAATTTTCCATTAGTGGTTTCACGGATAAACTCTAAACTGTCAAGTTCCTCGGCTCTTGCCTTTACTATATCGAGCATCTCTCGTCTGATCGCATTTTTTTTACTCGTTGTCGATCTAATTAATGTAAAGCCTGTAGCGGTGATTCTAAAGGGTACACCGTCTTTAGTTTTAACTGTACTGATGCTATCAATTCTGGTTCGTCGTCTTCTAACTAAAAATCGAAGATAATCTCTTGCGAAAGTATGACCTTTGAACCGTGTTCGTGCTACGTTCCCAGTTACTTCAGTAATTTGAAAATTTAATTTTACGTGCATTTTTGAATAATCATTGATTATATCAGCAAGAGAAACTTCAATAACACGACCAATTATTTTTTCTGGATCATCTGCAACTGTTTCACCAACAATTTTTTCATCCCCTTCAAGAAAGCCTGGGGGACTATAAATCTGATATAATTCTTTAGCAGACCATTTGTCTACCGTTCTTCTAGGTGTCCGACCTCGACGACTCAAACAACATTAGCTCCTTGTTTTTATAGCTATAAAGCAGTATATTTGGACGAGAATATGCGTAATCTTTAAGAGTTACGTAAGGCCAAAGATATGACTCCTATATATTTTTAGAAGGTAGTGGATCTTTAATACATTAATTCACTGGCTAAGAAACTCTTGTTTATATTTATTTCACTGAGAAATTCATTGTATTTGATTTAAACTGTCGTATTGTTTCAGTTTCATTTATCAGCAATAAGGATTACAATGGTCATCAATCATAAGATTGTGCATAATCAAAAAAATTTAAAACAACTACTCAGAATTTTTCCGATGATAAGAATATATGAAATTATAAATCCAACGACATTCGGAGCTCTTGGAATGATGACGTAGAAAGAAAAGCCTAGTTTTTTTTGGATTTTACCAACTGCCAGGGGATATTTGAGGAACAGGGGAATCAGCTTGCAAAAATTGTAGAGAAAATTTCAGGGGAATTTGGGATTATAATTGGGATGTGTCCTCCTTTCCCTTTTTTGGCGAAATTTCAAGACAATTTTGATATTCCTTTCTTTTCACAATTTCATTATCATTCAGGGAATCAAAAGAGTTATTTTCAAAACTCAATTGCCTTTCTTAAATCGCTCGATATTAAAGGACTGATCTTTAACGATGATTCGACGCCTATACGAGATCTGGAAAGAAATGTAAGGGATTCGAGGACCAATCGGCTCTATACTCTTGTTTACTCTCACAATGTTGCTATTATTGATGCATTATCGAAGTTTGATCCCAACGCCATTGTAATCAGTTTACCTGACATGTCGTCCATGGGGACCCCTCTTTCTAAAATTCCTCCTGAAATGATAGAAAATCACGTCAAACGCATACACATCGAAAACTTCAAAGTTTCTGTATTTTCTAGTATTGAAGTTCATGAAAAGATGGATATTGAAAGAGCATTAAAACTGCAAGTAGATGTTCCGTCTTGGATATTTCTTCTGTCTCATAAAAAGATCCGTATGAATTTCTCGTGAACCTAGTAAAACCACTTAAAAATTAAATAGCTCAAGTGCTATACAAACAGAAAAATTGAATCAGAAAGACCATAACGGCTAGTTTTTATTTACCTAAATCGTCCTCTTCAAACTCATCATCATGATAAAAAAGCAAATATAGTATGATGAGTCCTACCGAAGCGAAAGCTAAAACACTTGCAATAAACGTTGCGTAAAACCAATTGATGAGAGCCATAAATCATATCTCAAAAACTGTTGATTATTTTGACTGTTCAAAGCTTTTTACATGGACATATTTAAATAAGATGTTTTACCCCAGTAATCACTAAAATATCCGTAATAAAAAGAAATAAAGAACTTATGGCCTAGTTATTCTATTCACTTTCGATATTCAAGTCTTGGTATAATTCTCAGCCATGGTTGCAGAATTAGGGTTGATATCATCAATGTAAAGGTTTTCGTTTCCGAATCTGGAAAAATGTTGGAAAATTAATCGCTTCTCCAATGTTTAGACTGGGAAGGAAATTTAATGCAGATGTATCTATAATCTCTGAAGTTTTTCCGATATAGCCGAGATCATATGGATTGCGTATACGCAAAATAATATTCGTGTTACATTGTGAAAGAGCCGTTACTGACAAATTAACAGGCCGTTGCGATATCAAACAAAGGAAAGCATAAAACTTTCTTCCTTCTCGTGCAATAGTCTCAATAATCCTTTTTAAAACTGAGGAAGAATTTTGAGGACAAAAATTGATGTGCTTCTTCGATAACAAATACAATCGGAGGAATTTTATTATTTGTTCTTAGACAATAAAGATTCTTAAGAAATGAAGTGTTAAAATTCCCCGACTCCGTACACTCGCAATATCAGCAAGACTCAGGACTACGATTTTACCTGGTTCTATCAACTCAACAAAATTGAGATCATTTTTAGAAGAAAACAAATAAGTCCAATTTTTCCCGATATTTCTATCCTTGTTCAAAATGGAGGAGGAAGTTATGTGCTAACAACGGATATTCGATAAACGTTTACTTAAATGAAGGTGTAACTCTCGCTAAGTATTCAGCGTATTAGATTACGTAGTATTTCCCCCTAGCTATCAATCATTTAAATTCTATATTCAGAAACCCTACATTCAAGAGATATATTCCATAAATAGGTTCTATATTATCCATGGGAAGTGGATTATTCATTTAATTTGAAATTTGAAGGTATCGAGGCTGATTGATTGCATCAATATGATAATACACTTTTTCCTCTCCATACTAAAAAGAAAAATAGATATTAAGAAAGTGCATTCCCCCAAATAGGTGTAGAGCGTTAACTGAATAATCTTGGTGAAATCTCTCGCTTTTTATATTGGAGAAAATCCCATTATTTACTCCAGTGATTAGCAAATCTATTGGTCTACTTAAAACTAATGAAATATCTGTAACCAGAATAGAACTTAAATTAATGGGTGTAAAGAAAATGATGTGTAATAAACATACCATCTTATTTTATTAATTAAGACGACTACATATCCGTACAGAAAGATTGAAATAACGTATAATAGTGAAATTCATTTGCTAAACGTTATTTTGAAAAATTCTATTTTTCCTGTATAATTTAAATAGACTGATAATAGTCGCTTCCTCGGCGTTCTGGTTGAACCTCAACAGTGGATCGCCAGACAAAGATATGCTATCAGGATTATATTACTCATTTATGAAAAATAATAGTCCAGATATTACTCGTAATTATTCAATGACAACCCCACGTTTAAAAATCGGATAGAATGACAATGACTAGTATTACAAAAGAAAAAACCGATTCACGGATACTTCGTCTCCAAAGAATCCGAAAAAATCTAAAACGTAAAAGGCCAAATTTCCGTCGATATGAATCTTGGCGGTACAACCGAGTCCCAGAACGATGGAGACGAGCGCGTGGGATTGACTCACATGTTCGAGAAAAAGTAGGTGGGTGGCCAATATCACCCCAAATCGGTTTTCGTAGCCCTAAAGAGGTTCGTTATACGTTAGCCTCGGGAAAAGAAGAGGTCCTCATTACTTCTTCGATAGACTTGTCATTGATCGACCCTGAACAACAGGTCGGACGAATTTCAGCAACAATCGGACGTAAAAAGAAAGAAAAGATACTGATGGAAGCAGAATTATTAAACATTCACATATTAAATCCAATTTCAGTAAAAATTGATCTAGGAGATCTTGATGCTGAATTAGAACTCGATGAAGATCTTTTAGATGATATTGCCATAGATGATCTTGATATTTCTTCCGATGAAGACCAAGGTGAAGAAGAATGAATTTTACTCCCCAAAAGAAAATTGCTGCCAGAATATTGGGTATTGGTGTTAATCGTGTATGGATTGATCCGGATGTTGAAGAAGATCTTTCTCTTGCTTTAACTCGCGAAGACGTCCGAAAATTAATCGATGATCACATAATTCGTAAAAAACCAATAGTTGGGGTTTCTCGTGGACGTGCACGATTAATTACAATCCAGAAGAAAAGAGGTCAGCGAAGAGGGCATGGAAGTCGAAAAGGAAGAAAGGGAGCTCGTCAACCGGGAAAAGAGCTTTGGATTGCTAAAATTCGAAGTCAAAGAAGATATTTACGAGGTTTACGAGATAATAACTTGATCTCACCGACAAATTACCGACAATTATATGCAAAAGCCAAAGGAAATTCGTATCGAAGCGTAGCACATCTTCGAAACACAATTCATGAATCTGGCTTTATTAAAAAATCCAAAGGTAAAAGGAGATAAGCCAATGGCAAGAAATGCTCGTTATCGCGTACCATTCAGACGTAGAAGGGAAGGAAAGACAAATTATCATCTTCGCCGACGATTAGTTTCGGGGAAAAAGGTTCGTGCAGCCGTACGGTTATCTAATAATCACTGCATAGTACAATTTGTAGAACCCAAGATTGAAGGAGACATCACTCTTTCCTCGGCACATTCCAGGGAGTTAAAAAATTACCAATGGTCAGCAGGTACTTCAAATCTACCAAGCGCCTATTTAACAGGGTTATTAGCAGGGAAGAAAGCCCAAAAAGTAAAAATTTCAAATGTTATTTTTGACATTGGCTTAAATCCACCTGTGTATGGATCACGAGTATTTGCAGTCTTGAAAGGACTAGTTGATTCAGGGCTCGAAATCCCCCATTCTGATAAGGTTTTTCCAACAGAAGAAAGAATCAATGGTGAACATATCGTTAATTATGCAAAAATGCTCAAAGACGATGATAAAGATAAATTCGATCGGCAGTTCTCGCAATATAAAAAGAATAAGGTTAATCCAGTAAATATGACTAAACTATTTACTCAATCAAAAGAAGAAATTCAACGTAAAGTTTAAATTATCACAAATGATTAAAGAAGTGTAGAAAAGTGAGTAGAAGTCAAAGACGAGGTCGAAGAAGAGGTCGTGACCATGAACAATCCGCTCCCGATCTGGAGGCATGGGTGCCCAGAACACAAGTTGGACGGTTGGTAAAAGATGGGACAATTACCTCGATTTATGATATATTTCGTGATTCATTAAAAATTGAAGATGTAAAAATCGTTGATTTTCTTGTCCCTAATCTGACCGAAACAGTTCTTGATGTTGGGAGAGTACAACGTCAAACAGATGCAGGTCGGAAAACATTATTCGTTGCTACAGCTGGAGTTGGGAATAAAAACGGTATAGTCGGTGTTGCTCAAGCAAAGGCAGCTGGGGTCGGAACAGCAATTAGAAACGCAATTATTCTTGCAAAATTAAATATCGTTCCAGTGAAAAGAGGATGTGGGAGCTGGGAATGTACATGTAGAAATCCACATTCGATACCTTTTCAAGTTGAAGGAAAAGTAGGAAGTGTGAGAGTTATACTTAAACCCGCACCAAAAGGTCTAGGTTTAGTTATTGGTGACGTTGCCAAAAGTGTCTTAGAGTTGGCTGGAGTCTCAGACATCTGGAGCAAGACTTTTGGAGATACAAGAACGACTCAAAACTTCTGTAAAGCCATTTTTGAAGCATTACGATCCACTTACGAAATCTCTCATATCTCAGATTGGGGTGAATAATAATGACTATGAATACTTCTGAAGCTAGTAAACGAATTGCAGTAATAAGAGTACGAGGAACAGTAAGTAGAAGTTCTTCTTTGACAAAAACACTCCACTTATTACGTCTTAATCGAACAAATCATTGCGTGATTCTTGACGATCGTCCCACATATAAAGGAATGTTACAAAAGGCGAAAGATATTATCGCATGGGGAGAGCTTTCTCACGATAGTGTACGTGAATTGTTATTAAAACGTGGACGATTAGAAGGTAATAAGAGAATTACTGAGGAATACATCAAGAAAAACACAAAATTTTCTAGTCTGGATAATTTTGTAACAAAATTCTTGAACTTTGAAGCGAACCTCTCTGATATCCAGGGGTTGAAACCAGTCTTCCGTTTGCACCCCCCTCTTAAAGGACACTACCGCAAGGGAGTAAAATATGCATTTACGCTTGGGGGAGCATTAGGATATCGAGGTTCTGAAATAGATAAGTTAATCACAAAAATGGCGTGAAGTGACTAGCAATGACCGTAAGAAGACAGAAAAAAGTACGTAAACAACGAGGGAGCCGAGTTTATGGTTATGGAAGAATTTCAGGAGGTCACAGAAAAGGTGGTTCCAGAGGAGGAGTAGGCAATGCAGGGAGTAAAGGACATCATAGAATTGGTAAAATTAGCCAGATGATCCTGGATCAGAAAGGATTTACCTCTCCCAATCCAACTGCGTCTATGTTTATCAATGTTGGAGAAATAAATGAACAACTTGATTTCCTCCTGGCTGTAGAAATTGCTAAAAAGGATGGAAAGATAATCACAGTAGATATGAATAAATTGGGGCCGATTAAAGTCTTAGGAAAAGGGCTAGTAACTCATCCGATTCATCTACAAACTAATTCAATAACCCCAACCGCCCAGGAAAAAATTGAATCTGCAGGTGGAAAAGTCATTACTGAAACAGTAGAAGAATAAACAAGATAACATATTTAATCTGTGAAATAACAGAAGAAAATCGTTCAATACTCAAAAAAATATCGATGGGCCGGTGGTCTAGTCCGGTAAACTGATCGGAGAATCTGGTCAGTCTGCGATTGACGCCTCCCTGACACGGAGGAGGTCGGCAGTTCAAGTCTGCTCCGGCCCACTATCTTTTCTGAACAACTAATCAAATAAATATACTAATACAGAAAGTAGTGCAAAGCACCCTTCTTTTCCAAATTCTCAATTGGCAAGTTTACATAGACAACTTTCCGAAAATAACGAGAAAAATTGTGAAAAAATCAGATAAAATAAAAAGGTTTTAACACCAGGAGAAGACTGGATTAGTGTTAATAGATAGAAAGAAATATAATTTACTTTAAAGGAACGAATTGTGAACCACGGGTTGCTCCAATTCCAGGCGCGGAGTGTTTCACTTGCTTACATGTCGGAGCATATTCACCCAAGAAATGTCCCAGTGTTTCAGGAATAAGGGAAACCCTAAGGAATTCTCTGCCATTATGAACATGTACAATGGCACCAATCAATTCGGGTAGAATGATGAAATCTCTACAGTGGGTTCTTACAGGACGCTTTGAATCTTTAGAAGCACTTATCCTCTCCATAAGTTTAATATGTTGAGTACTCATTCCACGAGTTAAAGAACGACGTTGTCTTGAAGGAAGTAATGAAATGAATTCATCCATAGATTTTTGTTTGAGTTCGTCTAACGTAAATCCACGATATTGAAAAACACGACGGGAGGACATGATACATCACAAGTATACTTGTTTAAGGGGAGAGCAAGGTGGGGTTAAAAAAATGAGGCTATACCGTAAAATACACTATTATAACAGGAATAAATAAATCTTAGCATAAGTAAGATAATAGGAAAATGTTTCTTTTTGTGTAAGCCTAAAGGTCAAAATGGAGAAATTTCATAACGAAGAAATTGACGATTTATTCATTGGTATAGTAAAAAGCACGTACTTCCCAAAAAAATACCAAGAATCAATGAATAATACATACAGCGGAAGGAGATACTTTTTATAATCCTCTAAATGTAACCTTAAATGTCAAAAATAAGCCAGAACCTTAAGGAAATGGCTAGAGAGGAGAAAATAACAGGAAAAATATCTCTACTCTCAAATGATAATAATGGTTGAATATAAATTGCCAGAGTACAAGATCTCAGTCTTTGGACTGGACGCAGATCGAACTGCCGTCGCTACAGGCCGAAATCTACGCATTTCTCCCAAACATGCGCGCGAGATTTGTCGCGAATGCAAGGGAAAATATCTAGAAGCAGCTCAAGAATATCTTGGGCAAGTAATAAATCTGGAAAGAAGTGTGCCATTCAGACGCTATCGGAAAAAAGTACCCCATAGAAGCGATCTAATCAAATGGCCTATAGGACGCTATCCTCAGAAAGCGGCAAAAGAAATCCTACGTGTTCTGGAAAATGCAGAACAGAATTCGTCATTTAAAGGATTAGAAGTCAGTCGATTACGTATTACCCATATGGCTGCCCAACGTGGCAAAAAAATAAGAGGATTCACCCCTAGGGCGCATGGCCGTTCCTCACCAAGTCATAATACATTAACACATATTGAAGTTGTAGTAACAGAAGAGTGATAATCATAGCTGCACAGAAAGCGTTTATAACAAGGAACTTGAAATATGTTCAAGTCAATGAATACCTCAACCGTGAATTAACACTCGCAGGTCAGGGAGCAATTGAAATACATAAAACTCCAATGGGTCATCGAGTTATAATCCATGCAGTAAGATTAGGTATGGTTATAGGAAGACGAGGAAGAAATATCCGAAAAATAACAGAAACTTTAGAGCATAAATATGGTTTGGAAACCCCACAACTCGAAGTTCGAGATTTGGATGAACCTCGTTTGAATGCACGGGTAATGGCTGGACGACTGATCTCTCAGATTCAGAAAGGTTTTCACTTCCGTAGAGCAGGATACGCCTTAGTGCGCAGAATAATGTCTGCCAATGCCCGGGGATGTGAAATCCAAATTAAGGGTAAGTTAACATCTCAACGAGCACGAACAGAAGTCTTCAGAGAGGGTTTTGTAGCAAAATGTGGAGAACCTGCTGAAGTTTACGTTGACGAAGCAGTATTAGAAGTAACACTCAAACAAGGGGTGATCGGAGTACATGTTAAGATTATGCAACCAGATGCAGTGTTACCAGATTATGCAGAACTGATTCCAGATGTATTTGGCTCTCCTGATGAAGAAAGTGAAGACGCTCTTGAACCAGTTGACGAAGCAAAAGTCGAAGTAGATGAAGTTGAACCAACCGAAGAAAAAGACGTCGTAGCTGTCCCCGAAACAGTAGCTGAAGATAACATTGCAGACGAAAGTTTGCTGAAAAAAGAAGATTTAGAAGAGGAAGAATAAAGACAATGGCAATTCTGAGAAAAGCAAAAATCAGGGAAATGAACGCCAAAGAAAGAGAAAAAAAGTTACAGGAACTAAAAACTGAACTACTCACTTCACGATCAAAAGCTCAAACTAGCGCAATCGAGTCGGCAGGACGAGTTCGCGAGCTTCGTCGAACCATCGCCCGAATTTATACCATTAGTAAAGAAGAAGGTCAGCCCCTTTAATAATCATAAAGAGGTAATACAGAAGAATATAGCAAAATTACGCTTGATCGGAATCCAATCTAAGGTTACCTGTTATGGTAATACCTATACGGGTGAGATACTTAACGAGTCAAAAAATACAATACGAATAAGGACCAAAAAAGGGGTCAAAATAATCCCCAAAGATCAAGCAATAATACAAATTCACATTAATGATCAAAAAATCAATATTCACGGGAATCAACTGAAAGGCAGACACGAAGACCGTATAAAACATAGGATGAAACGTAAATGGTGAAACAAAAATACTCAAGGCAAATAGGGATAGCCCCACTGCCAAAAAGGACATGTGATGATAATAATTGTCCGTTCCATGGCACATTGTCCGTTCGTGGAAGAGTTATTGAAACCGATGTGATTGCAGACAGGATGGACAAAACTGTCACTGTTGAACGATCACAGTTGGAATTAAATAGGAAATATAAACGATACGGTCGGTCGAGCACACGAATGCACGCACATAATCCCCCCTGTATAGATGTGAAAACTGGAGATCGTGTAAGAATTGGTGAATGCCGTCCCATATCCAAAACAGTATCATTTGTTGTAATAGAAAAGATTGAGTTAGGAGAATAAGCTCATGAAAAAACGAAGAGCAATGCGGTTGATTACACGCAGAATAACGCGTGCTTTACCTACTGGGGCCATTGTTCCTGTAGCTGATAATTCAGGCGCTAGAATGGTCATGATTATCAGTGTTAAAGGCCATAAAACACGATTAAGAAGACAACCGGCAGCTAAAGTGGGTGATTTGATTGTATGTTCAGTCAAAAAAGGATCGCCAAAGTTACGACGGCAAATTGTTCATGCTGTTGTCATCCGTCAGAGAAAACCATACAAACGCGCAGATGGAAGCTGGATATCGTTTGAAGATAATGCCGTTGTAGTCACAAATGAAACCGGGGAACCGCGTGGGAGTGAGATACGAGGTACCGTATCAAAGGAAGCAGCTGATGCTTGGCCACGAATTGCAAGCGCAGCACGAATCATTTCATAAGATAAGTGAATAATCATGGGCTCTCATCTAAAAACCAAGAATCCGTCCAAACAACGGAATCGAATTAATAAGGCAAGTTCATTTCATAGACACAAACTCATGTCAGTCCGTGTCTCCAAAGATTTAAGAAAAAAATACAAAGTCAAAAAAATATCAGTTCGTAAGGGGGATACGGTGTACGTGACAGCTGGGGACTTTGTAGGAACAGAGGGAAAAGTACAATCCGCTGATTACAAAAATCAAAAACTCTATATTGAAGGTATTGCACGTGAGAAAGCGGATAAATCAAAAATTATGTATCCAATTCATACATCCAAAGTCGTTATTCGCAGGTTTGGGAAGGTGGGAACTAAGCGAAAAGCCAGTTTAGAAAGAAAAGCCAAACAAGACCTAGAAATCGATGATGAGGATATAAGCGAAGTAATCAGTGAGATAGAAGAGGAAGAATAAAGGATAGAAATATTATGGGAAGTAAAGGAAGTACAAGGCATAGCAAACGATTAAGTGCCCCTATTACATACGCTATCAAACGAAAACATGGTAAATTTACGATAAGACCCCACCCCACCCGAGGATCATATGAAACCGCGATTCCATTAGGTATTGTATTACGAGAGATTTTAGGGTATGCAAAAACACTGAATGAAGTCAAAAAAATCCTCGCTAAGAAAGTGGTAAAAGTAGATGGAAAAGTAAGAACCGACTATAAATTCGCCATCGGACCAATGGACGTCTTAGAAATCACCAAAACACAAGAATTCTTCCGCCTAGTTCCTTATAAAGGAAAGAGATTATATACATTACATCCAATCACTGAGGAAAAAGCAAAACTGAAAATCCTCCAAGTGAAAAAGAAAAATTCATTGCGGGGAAGGTTAACCCAATTTACTTTTCATGATGGAAGAACCCTTGCAGTGAATTCATCAGAAGAAACAACCATACCAGTTCAGGAAATTTCACCCAAAGATTCCATTTTATTCAATCTAGAAACAAATGAAGTAGTCGAACACTATCCGTTCGCTGAAGGGAATTTCGGATTAATCACAGGTGGCAGACATGTCGGTCTGCAGGGAACAATTACCGAAATTGAATCACAACTCGGAAGAAAAATGCGCACAATTACTTTACAAACAGAAGAAGGAGAAATAAAGACATCTGACACACATATCTTCATTGTGGGTATAGATAAGGCAATGGTAACATTACCAGAGCCAACTGGAGAGACGAAAGATGAGTCGTAGAAGTAAAGCAAAACTTGCAGAAGAACGAGAACCCGTTCCATTAACGGAAGAAGAACAAAAATTTGTTAAAGATTGGCAAGCCAACCCAATGAGAAAACCCCTAGTGAAGAAAGTAAGCATCAATTTCAGCGTTGGAGCCTCGGGTCCCGAGCTGGAAAAGGCACGAGAATTGTGTGAAACCTTAACCAAACAAGTCCCTGCAGAAGGAAAAGCAAAAGAATCGGTAAGAGGATTTGCCATACGAAAACATGAACCCATTGCAGTTTTTACGACATTAAGGGGTGAACTCGCCAAAGAATTTTTGAAAAAATCACTTTGGGCCATTGAAGATCTGATATCTTCAAAAAAATTTGATATGCATGGGAATCTGTCATTCGGAATTGCTGATCATTTAAATTTACCCAACATCAAATATGATCCAAAAATTGGTGTCCATGGATTCAATACGACAGTAGTTCTTGAACGAAATGGCTTCCGAGTTAAGAAAAGACGCATTCGTCCACATAAAATACCTATGCGACATAAAATCTCAAAAGAAGAAGGAATTGCCTTTTTTAAACATGAATACAATCTCGGAGTCGAATAATCATGCAAAAAACACCTGAAACACAGAAAACAATGGGCAAAGGGGCACGTACCTGTCGCCGATGTGGAACACATAGAGCAATTATTCGGAAATATGGGTTAAACATCTGTCGTAGGTGCATCCGTGAAATCGCAGGAGATTTAGGTTTTCGGAAATATTGAGCCCACGAAAAACACCTTTTGAATATATAAAACAGTCTGTAGAGAATGAAGGCTATCTTCCTACAGAATTAATCACTCGTCTTCCAAAACATTGGAGACGGATAGGGACGGTGGGAATTATTGAGCTGCATACAAGTTTGTGGCCCTGGAAAGAAAAAATAGGCCAAAACTATTTATCTGGTATAAGCGAGCTGTCCACAATAATGCAAAAAGTGGGCGTAACAACCACGACTATACGTACTCCAGGGTTAGAAGTACTAGCAGGGAACCCTGACACAGTAACCCTCCATAAAGAACTTGGATGTAAATTTTGGATAGATGCATTACGACTTACATTTTCTACAGGAAATCATGCAGAACGACAACGCTTAATAAAAATAACAACAGAAGGGGAACAGATCATTGATATGTTTGCGTGTGTCGGAAATCTGTCAGTACCTATTAGTGTTCATCATCCGACAGTAGAAGTCAAAGGGATCGAAATCAATCCCTATGCCTATTCATTTTTAGAGAAAAATATACAGGTTAATCATCTAAAAGACCGTTATCAACCAATTTTCGGGGATAATCAAACCCATACTCCCATAAATTGGGCGGATCGAGTATTGCTGGGGTATTTCGAATTGACTCCGAGACAATTAGAAGTTGCCCTGCAGGCCCTAAAGCAAGATCAAGGAGGAATCTTGCACACCCATGGATTGACAACTGCAAGGCAACCATTCAATTGGCGTCAAGCTATCAATAAACTAATCTTGGAAGAATTTCCATATTTTAAAATGAAAGATACCAAACAACGTGTAATAAAATCAATTGCTCCAGGTGTCCACCACTTTGTAGACGACATACACATTATTCGCAAGATTTAATCTGTATGTCGAAGTTCATACTGATCAACAATCTCTTGAACTAAATTATAGAGTTTGCGTAATTCTTTTTTCGGGGGAATATAGTTAGCATGAGCAACACGATTATGTATATGGTTCAATCGCATAAGAGGCTGTTTATAATCAGTAAGCTGAAGGCGAATAAGCACTTGATCTAAACCATCACGGAAATTACCATCAAGACCCAGGAGTTCTCGGATGGCTGAATGGGCATAAGTTACAAATGATTGCAGATCTTTCTGGCTAGCAGAGGACAAACTAGCGTTGAAACATTCCTGCATCATTTTCCATGGATTATGGAATGTGACGGGAAAAATATCAGGTGGGTCATATAAAATCGAAGAATTAGATTCATTCGGAGGAATAGTGGAGGATGATTGCTCGTGACTATTCCTCCCCTCGAGAGAAACTCCTAGAGGGTTCCGAAGGGTGATCGGTATTTGCTGGGAGACTTGTAGGAGTAAAGAGGAGAAATCTTCATTGTCAGGAAAGAGAAGTTGAGCCTTGGTAAGAAAAAAAGAAGCATGAATTAATTCTTCTCTCTGAATAAAAACCGCAATGACCTGATCCCACGGGGTTGACACCTCAGGTTGAAGATGAACCGCCTCCCAAAAGGTGGCAACTGCGCGAGTAGGAAGTCCCTCCTCTAAAAGAATTGTCCCACGTAATAGCCATAATTCGGTGATCAATGCAGGGTTATCTATGCAAATGTCGAGTAGAATAGCAACAAGTTGAGATTCCACAGAGAAATCGTCCACATTCAACAATTGTTCAACGAGAGGGATTAATTCAGTAGCTCGAGGATGAGTCTCTAAACTTGATATGAATGTGGTGATTTGAGGAGTCATAGAAGACATAAAATCGTCATTAGATACATCTCTCCTTTTCTTTATAATCACCAAAAATTGACAGAGGAGAAACCCAGAGATTGGACCCCGCATAGAGAAAAAGGTGAAATAAAATACTTGTACCAAGAGATAATCGTTTTACGCTAATTATTTTTCGATTAGGAAGTATGAGTCATTGGGATAATTATGGGACTTCAGAACATACAGCCACACCTCTCATTGAACAGTTACAGAACAGAAGTATGACTTACAAGGAAGAAAAAAATACAGGCATCAAATAACTGATAGTGAAGATTCTCTACATACCTAATTTAACTTAAAAAAATTTCCATTGCTATTAGTTTTTGGACTGGCTTTGTTGCTGGGTTGCAGAATCATATTTACCCCGACGAATATTGTTTAAAACGGAATACACCTTGTACCCACCAGCAACTTGGAGAACGGATGCCGTGAGGAGAATAAAGGCTGCTAAATTAAAAATAGTTATAGCGTTCTCAGCAGTGGAATCTAACTGAGTACTTGCGGCTGTTATGAGTATGATATAGAAAATCAGCAACAATCCCTTTCCAATTAATGCGCAGGTAGCAAACCATTTTATACGATTTGTAGAGTCTTTATCAGGTGCATTTAACATCAACACAAGATCTCTGAACCAACTAGTAAATTTGAGGGCACCAATAAATAGAAAAATTCCAGAAACTGCTTCAATTAATACGATTCCAGAAGCTTGGAGTAAAATTTCTCTACCTTCAGGAAGGGATAGATCAATGGTTTGAGGCAGCAAAGTAAAAAAAATCGAAGAAATAACATCTGCTAGCATATAAATTCCAAAAAATAATGGGACACGGGAAAGCTTGTCATTTAAAGATCGAGGGTCTAATTGGGAAAAAGAATAAATGCTGTAGATGAAAATAGCAAAACAAACAAGACTAATGAGGGACGCGATCTGAGTACCAAGACTAACTTCAGGTGGGATGAAAATCCCCACCGAAAAAGAAAATACAGTTCCCAATGCAAAGAATAAGCTTCCCGTTAGTAAACGTTGGTAGTTTGCATGAAAGATCAATTGTGCATAATGTCCACGAGCAGGTT
>DXJL01000057.1 GCA_019057635.1 Candidatus Heimdallarchaeota archaeon | reverse complement strand
GATCAGGTGCAGTAAATGTACCTGTATGCACGATACTATCTGAAGAGGATGGATTAAGAGTAAAACTGTCAAATACAATGCGATCAGCGGCAAAGAGGTAATAATGGACAAGCTGGTAATAAACTTCAAATTTTGCTGAGTTTTCATCGTATAAGCTAAGCGAAATCTCTATCTCTTCTGCAGGTTTCCATTTAGGGACATCATGGAATGTTAAGATTTGCAGATGATCATCAACAGTAAGGTCCCCAATAAAGCTCTGAGACCCTAGAATTACTGGTTCTTCGTCAGGAACATAAAATAGGTCACGTACAGATTCTAGTAGCAAAACTTGCTTTTGGTCATTCTTCCACCATACTTGGACTTCGTATGAGTAATACCCATTAAGAATTCCTTCTGGTATCAGCCAAGTTGTCGATTTTGTAGTCAATGTGTTATTAGTAAGATCCGTTTCGTTTGTGTAACTGCTACTAAAAAATAAGGAATCTAAAGGTGGAAGTATTACACCAAGTGAATCCTCATACTGACTAGACACGATTAGTTGAGCTGATATATTTAAAGAGCTGGTGTGCGTCACTGTCACCTCTAGTCCTTTATTAAGAAGTATTTCCGATTCATCCCACCAAGAGGGAATTGGTAAATCAGAAAAAGATAAAGACATCACATCAATTTCCTCTATTACTGGAACTTGAGTTGTAGGGAGGAGAACGGTTAAATTGACGTTCAACGTTCCTGGAATGTCTCCAACAAGACCTATTCTTACATGTGTCCCTTCTACACCTTCTAATGAGAAGTTAAGATAAGAAAAAGTAAGTGTACCATCATATGGGACATTAATATCATTGATTTGTGATCCATTTTCAACTTCGATTGTAAGTGAGAAATTCTGCACTAAAGATGGATAAATGGCAACCTCCATTGCCAAAGAATCTGGATCTACTTGAACATTGAATGTGGTATGATTTGGAGATAACCAATCCAAAACATTGGATAGAAAGATCTGTCCTGAGGTACTTCGGAGATAAGATGGATAAATCCACTCTTCACTGCCTAAAAGTAGCACTTTTCCCTTACCATCTGGCTCTAAACCTGCCAGTACAAGTTGGTTGTCGACTTGAGCATAATGCGCTAGTGACTGGTCAGTTTTATTTCCGTAAAAAGCAGTTCCCCCCAATTTTGGAAGATTATCTACTCCAACTAAGAACGGATTATCACTACTTATATCTAAATCATCTTTTGATCGAAAATATGGTACTGGGGATCTATCTTGTCCATCATCGATGTACCCAACTAGCTCTGTTCTATCAGAAAGGTTGAGAGGTAGATTCAAGGCGCTGATCAATTTTTCATATGGATCGAGATTGTAATATGGAAGGAAAGATGTCACTAATAGAATTGATCCATTATTATTGTGAAAATCATTAATAAATTCAATTTCGCGATAAGTAAGGGGATCTTCAAGATCAGTTAGGACTAAAATTCCATTTTGTGAGAGATTTGTGCTTAGTATTGGGGAATCATGGTCAATTATATCATATCGAGAACTTTGTAATAGTTGATTCAAGTAGTGATAATTATAGAGATATGAATCATCTTTTCCAGTATGGTACGTATCCCAATAAATTTTCTCATCAGGTAATTGTACCTCAAATGCTATGGGTAAATCAAAGGTCTGACCTTCAAAAGAATAACGAACAAACCCTTGATAGGAGTCTGGGGGAGCATTAAAGGGAATATCGATCGCAAGAACCTTTTCAAAATAAGTGGCGGAAGATATAATCTTAGGAGAGAGATCAAAATCGATAAATGGAATTAGATCATTACTTACTTCCCATGTAATTGTTCCACCAGTTCCAGTTACAAAGGGCAGAGTAATTTCAACGTGATCACCAGGAAATGAAACTGGTTGAAAAAACTCTATTTCATTCCCGTTTGCTTTTGGTACTGTGGAAATTAGCTCGTAGCCTGAACTTATTTTCGAATTTATTAACATGTCAGCTGCCATACCTACATTTACCAGTCCACTTCCTTGGGTGTAAATAGATTCATTACCCCCTAGATCTAAGGCTGATTCCTGTAAGGCTGCACGTATGGCATAAGGAGAAGCATCTGGAAATTGATCCAAAAGCAATGCTACGGCTCCACTTACAACTGGTGCTGCCATCGATGTCCCTGACAATACAATATAATCAGAAAGAGAGACATCCACTAATGCATTATAAGCCAAGTCAATTACCCCTCCTGATGCAAGAGGGCCAATGATTTGGTATCCTGGAGCCACAATATCTGGATCTGGTCGAAAATCATAGGTAGGCCCTTGACTGGAGAAAGAGACTACATTTTGACTCCCATTTGTCGCACCTATTGTTAACGCTTTTTTTGCGGAAGCAGGTGTATTAATTGTCATGAAAGGAATAGAATCATCTGCTTCATTCCCTGCAGCTGTTACAACAGTGATGCCATGACCCACAACAGAATTTACTGCAAGAGCTAGAATATCCTCTGACTCCCAAGGAGCAGTAAGTCCAAATCCTAACGAAATTGAGACAATATCAACATTTAATTCAACAGCCTTATCTAAAGCAGCAATTACTGCAGAGCTGGAGGCACTTCCAAACATATCAGCCACTTTGAGATTTACTAACTCAGAACCGGTAGCTACTCCAGGGAAACGCCCTCCACCCGCTGCGATCCCCGCAACATGTGTACCATGCCCATGTAGATCATAAATGTCCTCTTCAGAAGAATATCCATAATCTGATGTTACAAATGATTCTTGATATCCGACGTTGACAAAATCTGAGTGTGAAGTATCTAATCCCGAATCTAGGATAGCTATTTTTACACCCGAGCCATCATATCCAGAAATTGTTAATGGAGACGCATTAATAATATCACTAGGGAGTTCATAATCCTGTTGTATACCTTCAGTATACTTCGGGGTTAGTTCCTCTAATGAGGGTAAAACTGTCATCAGTTTTGAGGATTGTATACGAGAGAATATTTGTCCAAAATCATTTTTCAGTATAGAAAGATCATTTCGTGATAGTGAAACCATACCAATAAGTAAATTTTCAAAGAATTTTAGAGAGGAATCACTATTCTGCTCAAAATGTTCTTTTAAAAGCTCTTTTTCTTCTGGATGGTATGAAAATAAATAAACAGAAGTACTCTCGATATTTGAAGACATAATCACTGAGTTATCATTTGATTTTTGAAGCGTTTCTCCTCCTAAAGCAATCTTCGGAATCGGGAGTATTATTAAAAGAATTAAAACTATTTTACTTACAAGATAAAAGGTTTTATGTTTTACTAGATTCAATGGAATGTCCTCAACTTCTTTGTAGTATCCTATGACCTATTAGACTGTAATACATCTAAATATCTGTACAGAGAATCGCTATGTAAAAACGCTTGCTAGAGATTATCTGAAATGAATATTAATAAATAATCAAATCTGCAAGAAATATCTTTGTGTTTAACTGAGATCACCTAGATCTAGCCAAAGAAATCGAGAGGAAATACTCAGGAAACCTAAAAATAAAAAAAGATCAAAAAGGGACGTTATTGGCTAGTTCTGTCTCTTAGTTCTTTCATTCCCTCATGTAGCTGCTTCGCAGCATTCTCTTTTCTACGTTGATATTCTTGGTCAGTTTGTATCTGTCTTTCTCTCTCTTGTCTGATGACTTTCAGTTGATCTTCAACGGCAATATCGCTCTTCTTCTGTTTTTGATCCGCTACTGAACGTTTTAATCTTTTAACTATTTCTTGGAAATTAGTATTGCTCAAATTGAGAGTACGTCCTACTATATGTTCTTCGAAACCATTTCGTGAATATTTGGTAGTTGCAATTTTCTACCTATTCATCAGGATTTCCTTTCTTATAAGGCTTATTGCTTTGACCAGTGTGGGTCTCAAATAGATTTTCCACTAGAATATCGCTATCGTTTGGGAGCTTGGCGGACTTTTCGTGTTCTTTTCTCTACTAGATTATTTCTATATTCGCCTTTACCCAAAAAAGATTCAGAGGGAATTAACTCACCTGGATAAATGTCCAGAGTTTTTTCAGAAAGATACTTCTTAAGATTAGAAGGTAATTCCGAAACAATCTCATCTCTAACCTCCTCAGGATCGATACCTATCTTGTATATTCTCTTAAAGAATTGATTAACATTAATTATATCGGTTTCAAGCATTTTGACAGCTCTATCAATACGAATTCGCACAGGTGTGTTAATAAATGTCTTAGTGTTATATTCTACGGATTGAGAGACGTCCATTGTATAGAGTTTACCAGAATGTGTTTGAATCATAAGATTATGTTCAGAAAAATCGCCATGGATCATCCGACTTTCTAAAAAGATTTGAGCTATTATATCGATCGCCGTATGTAGGATTTCTTCTGGATTGAAAGATAAGAGATTTACATCCCGGATTAGTGGGGCTGGAGTCATTGGTGCAAACGGACTTTCGGGGATGAAGTCCATTAGAACAATATTTTGCAGCAAACCACGAGGTTTTGGTACAGCGGTGAATTTTGCCATTGCATGTAAATTCCAGTACTCTTGTTTCGCTGCAATCATAGCCATATCGCTAGGCAGAAGATGAATTGTTCCTCTAAGTCGTTTTTTGATGGTACTAGTATAATACCGAAATATTTTTGCACAGACAAGGTCACCTTTCGGATCCTCAGCCAATAAAACTGTCGCTTCTTTTCCCCCTCCTATTACAGAGTAGACCTGTTTTACTTTTTGAGTTTCAAGGAGCTGGGTTATTGCATCAGCAATACGTACTTCAGCAGGGCTTACTTTAGACTGCCGATTTTCACGACGTTCCTCACGTCCTGGAGCAATTTTTCCATATCTTTCAAATCCAATTCTTTGATTGTGATCTGTGCTCATAGTACAAACCTCCTGGTGATATAATAACCCATAAATTCTATGATGGCAAACAAGATTATTCGAAAACGTTTATTTAAAGGCAAATTTTCCTTCAAATTTATTTTTCACCGTAAATTTCTGTTTTTAAACAGCAAGTCGTCATTTTTTCAGCTGAATTTAAAAATATTTCTATCTAATCATCTCTATAAGTCAAAGACGGTATATCCACTTATCAGAGAAGAAATTACATTGAAATCTGTCAAATTTTGCATATTGAATTCTCCACGTTCAAAATTTAACCAATTAACTTAAGGTATCCGAGGATACCTACTTTCCATGATTTAAAATCAGAAAAAATCTATTCAATCAAGGAAAAATTCAACTAGTACCACAAACAAATTGAATAACCTTGAGAAAAGAAAGACTAGATCTTTAACTCACGTTACCCGCGGTTTGCGTGCAAGTAGATTTGACTAAACGGATTTTTATTATCATAGTATTTCTTAACATTGCACCAATTCACCTCGGGGTTTTGGTTTTCATAAACAAGACGGAAAAATCGTCTCATGCATTAAAATTGATAATTCATGCAAGATGAAAACTAAAATTCTGTGTTATAAAGTCTTTCGTTATGGCAAGTCCATTGCCTTCAGAAAATCCTCGAGAGCTAGTAATACATTCCAAGCAATTTCCTGACGCATCAACAAACGGGAAAGTTCCATATTTAGTTCCAACTTAATAGTGGTATTTTTGGTTATTGTGTCGATTGCCAAGAAAACCTCTCCAGCTCTTTTTTGTGTTCGGCGACTTTTAAAATTTGTAGGTAACATTCCAGTTTCAGCAAGGCCAATATCAGATTTTGAGTACTGACGAACTTTCTGTGCAAGAGCATGAGCAGATTGAGGTGATACTGTTCCTGGCCCATCATGGGTTAGCAGATCAGGGGAAAGCCCAAGTTTAATTTTCATTTCTGAGGTGTAAGGGGTAATCCCAAGAATAAAATAGTCAGAGGCTCCACTTATACCTGTTAAAAGATCACTTACTAACCCACACGTGGTCAGTTCAACAGTTGAAATAGTTTTTTTGGCTTTGATGAATAAAGGGATTACAAACCTTTGGGAATACTGATGCAACAAAGAATATCCTTCCCCAACAAGCGATTCGTATTCAGAGGTTGAATCTTTTAGGGAGTGTCTTAATTTGTCAAGGTATGTTCCTTCAGTAATTCGTAACACCTCTTTTCCAAAAATTGATTATTTTTCACGCGATATTCACTGAGGATACGTGTTTGAATTTTCTTATCATTCCCACTTTTTGAAATGAAATTATGGATAATATCTGAACATTTTTTCCGATCTACCCCTTCTTTAAGCAATATTCTTACGAATATTTGTATAATTATTTGCATTACAATGATGGAAGGATTTTTTGAATAAAGGTGATTTTTATGAATGAATCGTAACGTTTGTGGGCTCAAAGAAGAGATTTTAATTGATTGATCCAGTGATAATTGCTTTCTTACCTTTGTGGAGCTCTCAAATTGAAATTTCTCTTGTAAAGGTAAGAAAATTATATTATCGGTCTCTTTTATCGCATTCTGTGAATCAAATGGAAGAGAATTAATATAGAACAAAAAATCGTCAATATCTATAATATCTTCCCTCCCAGCAACAATGTAATCGGTTTGAAAAATTTCAGGGAGAATTTCTCTGAGTGGTTTGGAATAATAGATTCCCTGGAACAATTTGTCAAATACATCAATACCCATAATATAAGTGGTTTTACTTAAATTTTGAAAAAAACGCTTAATGGCAACTGTAAGATCAATATATCGTCCACTGTTGGAGATTCCGATCATCCATGGTATATTGAGATCTGTGTGGGATAACAAATTTTCCATCATTTCAACACGTAAGCCTAATAATGAATAGACGAACAAATCTGTCTCTTTTTCCACGTGAGACAGCGAAAGAAGAACCATAAGGGCTACCTTAGCATGAGGTAACTGTTTTTGATATAAAGATATTGATTGTTTAATTAATTCAGTATGAGAAAGGAGAGGGGGGTCAAAAGATCCCTGAATAACCAATATGTCATCATAGAGGTCCCTCTCGGTATTGCCCCTTACTATGTGAATAAGAGGCCCCTGGGTCTTGAAATCTTGTAGAAGTTTTTGGGCTATCCACTCTACCTCAATAGTCGATTTTAGATATTCTTTCATCTATTTTCTCCACGTGAAAACAAGAAAAATCACATATTGGTTTCAATCTATTATCTCAAAATAGATGTTATAATATTCGTGTAAAGATATCAAATGCGCACCCAAACCTTTTTTCTCTTAGATTAAAACTCGCTATTCGCTATCTATACGGGAAGTGTCAATCAATGATTCAAGAAACAGAATTTCTAGACTTGTTTATTCCAGGACCAGTTAATGTATCAAAGGATAGTCGTGAAATGATGACTTATCCAATGATTGCTCATCGAAGTAATACCATGAGCGAATTACATAATGATATCGCAAGTTACCTGCAGAAAATGCTCTTTACTTCCAACCAGATAATTCTCTCTACTTCTTCATCAACGGGATTAATGGAAGCAGCGATGCGGAATTGTGTAAATAAGAATCCAGTACTAAATGTGATAAACGGGGCTTTTGCTGAACGATGGAATAAAATCGGTTCGGCAAACGGAAAAAAAACGGATATTCTACAAATTGACTGGGGAAAAGCGGTAACACCTAAACAATTACAAGAAAAGCTTGAAAATAATACATATGATGCAGTCTGTTTAACACAAAATGAGACATCAACTGGCGTTGCTACACCACTTGAAGATTTATATAAAACTGTGAAAGACAATAATTGTCTTCTTCTGGTCGATGCTGTATCTGGAGCAGGTGGATTAGAGGCCCGAATTGATGATTGGGAGATTGATGTTTACCTATTTGGACTTCAAAAATGTATGGCCCTCTCTCCAGGTCTAGCTGTTGCCTCAGTGTCAGATGCTGCGTTAGAGATGGCAAAAAAAACTCCAAATCGAGGATTGTATTTTGACTTCCTAGATCTCAAGAAATATCACGATCGTGGTATGCAACCAGCAACCCCTGTTATTCCCATCTACTATCAACTTCAATACAAGCTCCATCAGATCGTTGATGAGGAAGGAATAGAAAATCGGTGGACACGACATCAACAAATGGCAGATTATACCCGAAATTGGGTGAAAAATAAGAAACTGTCACTATTTGCAGAGGAGGCGGTTGCCTCAAATACTGTTACCTGTGTAAATAGTAAAGGTATTGATGTAGCAAAGCTCAAGGCAGATCTCATGAAAAAAGGCTATTTCTTTGCAACAGGATATGGAAAATTCAAAGAAACTAATTTTCGTATTGCACACATGGGGGATCGTACATTAGAAGAAGTGAAAGCCTATTTAACCACAGTTGATGAATTAGCGAGTTAAATTAATGAGAATTTAGAGCTACCTACGATTTCATTTGTGCTTATAACGCATCAAGAGATACAGAGGTTACTTCAAATAAGACTGTCAGAATTCGCAGATGTTATAAAGACTTAAATTTTGATGACATATACTACAAATCAAAAATGAGATTAATGTCGGACAGTATCCGTAGTGGCTGAAATATTTGATGCGATCATCCTTGGAAAAGTAAATCCATTCAGGAGCACCTCAATCGGAGATCCTTGGCAGGCGGATGTAATTGATGTTCCTGAGTACAACGGGAAAGCAACTCGTATTGTACTGGAAACTCTAGATGAAGTACGTTCCACAGGCCGATCAGGTATGTGTATGATTTTAGGGGATGCTGGAGTGGGTAAAACACATATTCTTGCGCGTTTACGTCGCATTGCTGAAAAAAATAAATATTTATTTGTGAGTGTACGACCTCTTGGAGATTTAACCAGAATTTATGGTCATATTCTCCAAGAATTGATGATATCTCTTAGAAAAAAGGATGAAGAGGATCAATACAGCCCATTAGAACATTTCATTGGCGATGTTATTTCACGCGCGTTAAGCGATGGGCTACCAGATAATCCTTCAGCGCAACATCTAGCCTCCAGCTTTGATCAAGATCCGATGAAAATCTTTTCTTATAAGCCCGAACGGTTCTATTCCTCAAATCTGAGGAAAATGGCTATCAATTATCTCGCTTCTTCCGCTCCCGACATCGATATACAATTTTTGGAAGTTCTGTTCCATGTTTTGAACCCCACCATGCGTGCTACAGCTTTCAAGTGGTTATCTGGGATAGAAGTTTCCCAAAAAGACTTGGATAGATTAGAAGTTCCTCATTCGATTAATTCCGAGAATCGAGCATTATCAATCATTCAAACAATAGCCTCACTCGCTCAAAGACCTATCTTACTTTCATTTGACCAATTAGAGTCAATATATATTCGCTTTAAACGCGATAATGGCATTCAACTTTTATTTGATTCATTAACTAACCTGTATAACCAATGTCGGCATCTTCTTGTTCTTGCTATGTGTCAATCACTTGTTTGGAATGAATCCATCACCAAAGAAGTCCCAGAATATGCCCGTCAGCGTATTGATTATATCACACGTCTAGAACGGTTGTCACACAAAAATGCCGTGGCTTTAGTTAAAGCACGTTTTGATACTATGTTTTTAGATTCGGGAGTTATCCCTCCGTATGCTACCTACCCCTTTAAAGATGATTTTATTGCTGAAATCGCTGATAAAACCGATGGAAATCCACGATTATTCCTTCGACATTTAAGGGATCGAATAAACGAATTTAAAGATCAAGGTGAAATCCGAGAACTTACAGCGGTAGATATCACAACTGAACTTCAAAAAGAAGCTGTTGCTGGGGTTCCCCCTATGACTCCAGATGAAGTTGTCTCGGCAGCTGCTTCTTCTTCACTTTCTCAAGATAGCGTAAGTGCTTTCCAATCCTTATCTACAGTAGAAAAAGAAGCTCTAGCAGAATTATTCATTGAACCAGATTTGATGTCAGTCGAACCAGCTCCAATTGCTACAAGAGCAGAAGAAGCATTAGAAGTTTTAGATGAACTGGCCCCAGTAATACCTTCTTCATCAACGCCGACTGAAATAATATCTTTCCTGGAATCAAAATGGGCTAAATATGCTCAAGAATTTGAAATGGAAATATTTGCTTTTCCCCATCCAGTTCGCCGAGATTTCTGTAAGGGAGTTCTTTATGAAATCTTAAACGCAGCCATAGAGAAAAAGCGTCCGATTTATGGAATCAATCTATTGAACGTGCGCATCGATCGGAATCTTGTTGAGAAAGATACCAAAGGACTGGACCTTGTATTTACATATCAAACTCCTCGTGGGCCAACTTCAGTGGGCATTGAAATCAATAACAGTGAACATGGTTCTACTGTATTTCAAAGCCTGCGTCGTTTGAAGAAATTAGTGAAAGGGAATATTCGTTATGCCTTCATTCTCAGAGATGAAGAATTGTCTCTGCAAAGGACGGCAACAAAGTCTTTAGACCTTGCTGAATCTTTAACCGAATATGGAGGTCTCTATTACATTGATTTTCTTTCAAATCAAGCTTTACTTGCTACGAAGAAATTACTAGACCTGGCATCTGCTGGAGATCTAGTCTTAGGTTCACAGACTGTAAGCAGAAATCAAGCATTATCTTTCATCTTTGAGGAATGTTTGAGTCGAATAACAATTTTTCAATCAGTATTCGCTCAGTTACAGTCCTCTCAGGAATCCGGTGTTCGTAGAACGGGTTATACCTCTGAATCCTCTGAAGTGGTTGAAGCAATTGTCACCATTCTAAAATTTAATCCTACTATGACTACTGATCGTCTCTGCATGCTTCTTAATCGTAATGAGCAAGAATTAAACCCGATTCTAAAAATGCTTGCCATACGCGGCTTGATTTCATTTGATGGCAAAAATATTAATTTGCTTTAAACGCAAGAAAATTAAAATTATGTTATCTCCCAAGGCTTAAACGCAAATTTCTGTGGAAATCGTTTTCGTTCTATGAAAACTTGCCCTTTTTTTGTTATCTGAGATAAGAATTCAAGCTCCTTTTGAATTTCTGCTGTATCCCGTCCATTAATCGTTGTTAATTCTTCGATTGGGACAAAATCATTGGAAAGATTTTGAATTAATTGGTCAAGTCCTTTAATATAATTAATTCGAATTCTTGATTGATTATGTTCTAGGTCAAATGGAGAACCAATAATTTTCCATTTTCCATCGGATTCAACGACCTTTCCAAAGGAAGTTAGATAAACCATCAATTTAAGTGCTTCACTTGCATCTGGACTGCAAGACCCAATCGTTCGAGCAATTTGAAAGGAGGAGAGACCTTTATCAATGCCTTTAAACGCCTCAACGATTCGTGGCATCCATTTAAATGGATATTTACTCTCATCGATTCTCATAACTGCTCTCCACGTTATACTATGTCATTCAAAAGATAATTCGACAGTTGAGAGTCTAATTATTAGATATTCTTTAGATTTTTCGTACACATCGATTCTTCATCATCAAATGTAATAGCTAAAGAAATATGGTTGTCAGGAGTAATGGGTGAGAATACTAAAGAACATTCACTATTTCTCCAGTTGTCCAATGAACGAGTTTCAATCGCAACAGGATGTAGTCACCCGTCTCCAACCCAATTTTTGAATAGTGTTCGTAGTTTAAGTAAAATCCACGGTATTTGAGGTGGGCTTCATGGGTTTAAAGAAGTGGAAATCCTCGAACACCTCGAATTGATTATTCCACTCCATTGTACCCAAAAACAATCCGAAATCTTATCAAAATTTTCCTCAGTTTCATATCTAATAAAAGTCGGAGAGAGTTTACAGATTCCTCATTAAGATATCATCCATTGACTAGATTCAATTATGATCAGAATAAATCTCTTTATATTCTAGTCAGGTGTAATCGGTCGATAACCCTCCAGATCAAGGGTGACATATCGATAACCTAATTTTTTCAACTCCTGTACGATCAAGGTGATATCTTTTGTACAGATATCTTTAATCGACTCTGGGGCTAACTCAATGCGCGCAATGTTTCCATGATCACGTATCCTTAGCTGGGAAGACAAGTTTAATGTCCGTAGGAAGGTTTCAGCTTTTTCTACTCGTATTAAACCTTTAATCGATATATCTTCTCCATATGGTATTCTTGAAGCAAGACACGCCATTGCAGGTTTCTTCGCCACGGATAATTTATAAAAAGCTGCAATTTGCCGAACCTCTCTTTTAGCAAGTCCACCTTGGCGTAAGGGACTGTAAACAGATAAAGTTTCAAGAGCTTTCAGTCCTGGCCTATGACCATCTGTATCAGAGGCGTTAGTTCCATCAACAACAATTTCATAGCCTTCTCTCATCGCTAAATCATGTAATTGTGAAAAAATTAATTTCTTACAATGAAAACAACGATCAGGAGGGTTTTTCCAGAAAATATGCTCCTTATCCACCTTTACTTTTAACACTTCATGGGGGAGATCCAGTTGGTTCGCAATTTCCTTTGCTTCCTCTATTTCCTGCCTTGATATCCACTCAGAAGTGACCGTAATAAGTTTAAGATTGCTAGTAACGTCTTGTATAATTCTAGCAACGACAGTACTATCAACCCCTCCCGAAAAAGCAATAAGAACAGCTTTACCAACGAGAGGAGAAATTGCTTGAGTAATTTTATATTTTAGTGCAGTTGTTAACATAATTCTATACTCCTGTTCTATTTTTTTATTCTAGCTCCGGGAACAACACGACCAGAATAAACCACTCCCCCGGAGAGCTCAATAGCTAGTTGTACTTCTTTCTCACACCCTGGACAAAAAGCAATCATACATCCTCCATTTCCACTCCCCGTTATTTTGCATCCTAATGCGCCTGCTTCTTTAGCAGCCTTAATCATCGTTTCAATCTTTGGTGTACTAATGTGAAGAAGATCCCTGAGCGATGTGTGATGAGAATTAATTAGATCTCCAATAATTTGATAGTTAAAATTTCCTTTGTTTGTCTTAAATTCATCGTAGGCACTTTTAGTAATATTAAAGTTCTGTACTGCAGCTGTTATACAGGATCGAGCATGAGCATCACTGATTTCTTCAGGATTAAATTTTGACTTATCAATATCCATAATACTGTTTGATCCAAGCTCATGAAGAGCACTATTAACGCCTTGTTTGATCATTGCTAATGTAGTCAGAGTATCCTTTTTTTCTTGTGAATCCCCAATCAATAAGCTAGGGAATGATTCCAAAAGCTTTGTACACCGAATAGGATTGAATTCCTCATAATTAACAAAACCGTGAGCAATCACCATATGATCCTGCATCCCTCCAGGTTCATTAAATTCTCCGACTTCTGCTTGATAAGCGAATTTAGTCAGTTCCATTGGAGACAATGAGTGATCAAATAGCTCGGACAAAAATTTGAGCCAGACGACGACCAAAGCACTGGAAGACGACAAACCTGCCTGAATTGGAATTTCACTCTGAATCTGAGCATTTATCCCAATTTTGTGGGGAAGAATTCCCTCTCGTTGAAGAACACGAACGCTTGACTGAAGATAAGCCCGTTCTGTAAGAGGACTTTCCATTGATGGGGTAAATGATTCTACATATCCTAAATCATCTAGTAATATTGAAATACGCGAACCTTGAGCTTTCTGACCACTAACTTCGATTTGTAAATCAATAGCTGCTGGGATTACTGGTAAACCTAAATAATCCTGATGTTCTCCGAAAAGTACTATTCTACCAGGCGCAGAAGCTTTTAAAACCATTTTACGTCATCTACTAGGTGTTTAGAAGGTTACCATTGTGTAAATAATCCCTACTTCGTTGAAATCTCTCAGATTACGAAAGACCTACTTAGGTTATAAGAAAGATATTTCGATTTTTCGGATTTCAATGAAAAGTTCTAGATTAATAATATCTTTGCGAAGCATTGATAATTTGAACTAGGGAGGATTATGTCGGAAAATTATTCTTATTTATCTTTTTTTGTCGAATCCTTTCAGGCAGAACACGATTTATTCTCTTCTGTGAATCGTACATATGTAGTCAGTAGATTACTGACATATTATACGATATTATAAATAAGAAATCAGTGAATTATCTGAAGTTAATCCTTTATGTGAGAAATAGATTATGACGATGAACATTTTATCAGATAACCTCCAAGAGCTAACTGTTACAGTTTTTGAATCACTTGGATTTTCCACACATCATCCTGCTTTAATATTTCAACACCCTCTGGTAGACTCTCGCTTGAATTTAGTAGTCAAATTACCGAATTCAACTGATTTTGTCGGAGTTGCGATAAGAGACTTCAAACGAGTCGTGGGTATTAGACAGATAAGGTCTGTTGAAGAGCTCATTGTAACTTGTCCAGAAATTTCAAAATTAATTGTTGTTTCATCCATGGGCTTTTCTTCAGCAGCAAAAAAGCTTGCAAAAGAGTTAGATATCAGTTTAGTAACAAAAAATGAACTAATTTCAATGCTAGTCAAACGCATTGAATTATCTTAATTTTTACTACAAATACTAATTAATTCTCTTTTAAGATTTGAGGTGTAATTGTCTCAATTACCTGTTGTAAATATTGTAATTGTTTTTCTGTATGAGCAAAGGATAAAGCACCAACACCATGCATACCAGTAATATGTCGATTTAGCAAGGCTAATTGTGTCAAGGCCTCTTTTTTCTTGTTACTAAAATGAACAATTTCAGCAGGGTCAGACCCATCTAATACTTTTGAAAGTGAATGAAGTGTAACAAGTGATTTGTGACCTATTGCTAAGTAAGAGAACTGTTCTTCCATGAAGAACTGATTTAAATTCATAATAAGCGATGTACCAAGTTTATTTATCCGTTTATATTGTTCTGAAGAAGTTTTCAGGACATTGAGCATTTCTAAACCTGCGATCATTGAAAGAGGGTAGCTAGAAAAGGTTCCACCACCAATCCAAACACGGTCGTGTAATGTTGGATTCGCCTGCTCAACAATATCATGTCTTCCACCAATAGCACCGATCGGAAATCCACCACCAATAATTTTTCCCATTGTGGTAAGGTCAGGGTACACTCCTAATTCATTTTGGTACAATGAATTACAGAATCGATAACCTGTAATTATTTCATCAAAGATTAAAAGAATATTATGACGTTCTGTTTCTTCCCGAAGCAGCTGTAAAAATTCAGGTTCAAGAGGAAATCCACCTCCACCTCCCTGCACGGGTTCGACAATGACAGCAGCTAAGTCGTTCTTGTGTTGTTTTAAAATCTCTACAACAGCTTGGTCGTTAATATCTATTGATATCACTCCAGCCTCTTTATCATCTAAAATTCCTCGGGTTTCTTTTCCCGTTAATGGTGCACGTACGTCATAGAATAAGGTATCTGCTGCTCCATGCCAACCAAATTTAGCTTTTGCAACTTTTTTCTTGCCAGTAAATGCACGAGCCAATCGAGTTGCATACATAGTAGCTTCTGTACCACTTGTACAAAACCTTATGTTTTCTAAACTTGTATTATCTTCAATTAGCTTCTCTGCCAACAGGACTTGATACTCCAGAACAGTTCCTAAGTGCCATGTGTTCTCCAGCTGTTGTTCAACTTTTTTCTGGATTGTGGGATTGGAATAACCTGTTATCATGGCATAATGGGCTCCCCAATAATCATCATATCTATTATCATCGATATCTGTCACAATCGCTCCATGTCCCTCCTGTATAAACGGAGGGAAAGCTCCTATAAGAGGAAGATTTAGATTCCGTATATTATGGGACACTCCCCCAGCAAGAACGTTATTCGACCGATCCCACATTTTCTTAGAGTTTGGATGGGAAGCAATATATTTAGTCAACTCTTCCTTTAAAAACAATTGAAAACCACCTACTCCATGCGAATATAAGAGATAAAGCTAATATATGCTGAAATTATCACAGTGATTAAAAAGAGATCCAGTCAACCTAGGAACACTTAGAGCAGATTATATCAAAAAAAGAAGAGAGAAGAGATGAAAAAGTTAAAGCTTCTTGAAGAAACTCTCTTGAGATAGTTGTTCCAGTTCTCTGATCTTAGGGAGGACCGAATATAACATTATCTGTTCTAGATCGTCGCGGAAAGAGCTAAAATGTTCATCTTCCATAAATGGATCCTGAAATTTTGAGCGTACCTTAAATGATGGTTCTTCCCCTTTTAGATTCCAAAAAATGTTGAGTTTGGAATCAGTAATATGATATATTGAATCGCTTGTATCTATATTCTTATCCACCAAATTTGTTGGCCATTTTGAAAAAGCTAGATACGCACCAAGGAAGAGTAGCAAAGGTACAATGACGAATCTAATAGTAGTCGCATTTATAGCCCCTTCACCTTGTTTAAAGGAAAGTAACGCGAGTACTAGCGCAACAAAGAAGAGAAATAACCCAAATATTACCGTAAGCCACGGAGCTCTTGAGATTCGGGGTTCAAACGAATGCCAAAAGTTTGGAATGGAAAAGCGTGGATGTTTTCCGTCTTTAGATACAGCTTTTATTTTCTTTAAATCGGCAAGTGTCTGAGTTCCTGCATAGTAATGAAAAGAGTCGTATTTTACCTTCTCGATTTCCCATTCAGAACCCTTTTTGTGAATATACACGAAAAAGGGAGCCCAATCCATAGCATGTGTAGCATGAGTAAATGAAGGTGGTTCACGCACCCAGAAATACAACGCAATCACTCCTGCCATTATGAAAATCGCGGCCACAAAACTAAATCGTAAGGGGTATTCTTTTGTTACAAATTCTTCAATGATATCAGATCCAATGATCTCAGGATGCCAAGTATCAGCTCCTTTAATGACTTCATTGGTTGGTTTGGTCATAAACATTTCAATGAGTAGTGTCCACATCACAAGACCAAAGACAACAAAGAGATGTTGGTTACTAAAATAGAAGGCACCTTTAGATATTCCCCTAAAAGCTTTTAATAATTGAACAGCACCAAGCATGAAAAATAATGCTCCAATTAATATTATACTAATAACTGCTGACTGATATGACAAATAAGAATAGATCAAAGTGCCTATAATACCAAGAATAAACAGAGGTAATACAGTCACCCAGAAAGAAATAAAAAAACGTTGTTTTGTCCACACATAGACATGTTGAATGCATTTATGAGCTGGATTATTCATTTCATCAATCACACGGAAGTAAGAACCTCCCCATGCTTTACTTTTACGTTCAGATCGTAATTCCAATCCTGATAATCGTATTTCTGGCATGAACTCCTTAACTAAATCAACATTCTCCCTTGTAACGTCTTCTCCATCTAAAGGTAAGAATAACCCTTTCTTTCTTATTCCTGCTTTCTCAATCTGCTTTTTCATCCCTTTAGTCTGCCATTTGACATCCTTAGCGTCCTTCCCGGCCTCCTTTAGGTCCACAATTTTACCAAACAGAACTTCTTGCATATGATTTCACCAGTGAAAAATTCGGTTGTGATTATAAATCAAGATAGATAGGATAAGAATAACGGTCTTTTTTTAAGGTTGCTTATTCAATAAATACATTCTTGCATGTGTTCCGAACATCAGAACTAATCTACAGATGAACGAATAAGTTTTAAGTACAGTAATATAGCTAGTCTCTTATGGAAATTCTACTTAAAGATATCACATTACTAGTAGATCCGCATAAAGGGGTAGCTAAGAAACGGGTAAATATTGTCATAGAGGACGATCGAATTACTCAAATCGGCTCTAATGCGAAATTACCTTCACCTGAATATGTGATTGATGGTAAGTCGTTAATTATCCTTCCTCCAGCTATTAACAGCCATACACATTTACCTATGACTCTTTTACGAGGATATTCTGACAATAAAGTATTAAATGAGTGGTTAAACGACATTTGGGCCATTGAGGGAAAATTTAATGCCAAATGGATTGAATTAGGTACCAAGTTAGCTTGTCTTGAAGCAATCAAAGCAGGAACAGGTGGGGTATTTGATTTTTATTTTCAGGAAAGTGTTATTGGGCGAGTATTGGCCCAAGCAGGAATTCGTGGCTGGTTAGGGGCAGGGTTATTACCCAGTGCCTTTGTTGACCAGGGGGGATTAGAATCTCAGCTAAAGGATTTCGAACGCGTGATTCGGGATGTAAAAACATCCTCATTACTAAATGCAGCTATTGCCCCCCATTCTCCAACGACTGTGGAGGAAGAACACCTGTTACAAGCAAGAGATCTCGCTGCAAAGCATAAAATTCCCATTTCGATTCATGCCTCTGAAACTAGAAAAGAAGTTCTTGACTGTGAAGAAAAGCATGGAGTTCCTCCCGTTGAAAGACTTGATCAAATAGACTTTTTTCAGGAAGGGACAAAAGAAGTAGTCGCACACTGTGCTTGGATCACTCAACGCGAAGTAGAAATTTTAGGAAAACATCATGCAATGGTTGCTTGGTGCCCGACCTCAGCCCAAAAATTAGCATATTCGGGAGTAACACCAATACCAGAATTAAGAAAAGCTGGAGCTGTAGTTGCACTGGGAACGGATGGAACAGCCTCAAATAATACATTAGATCTATGGCGAGAGATGCGCGAAGGTGTGAACATGGTTTCATTTGCCCGTTGGGATCCAGCAATCTATCCTGCAGAGGAAGTACTTGAAGATACTCATTGGTCTTTTAGAAATTATTTCCTCCCCGAATCACAAATAGCTGTAGGCAATAAAGCAGATTTAGTAGCCGTAAATTTCCATACACCCCATTTACAACCGATTCACAATGTTGTATCCAATTTAGTGTATGCTGCGAATGGTAGCGATGTGCATTCGTTAGTAGTTAACGGGACATTACTCATGCATAAACGGAATGTGCTTTCATTGGATGAAAAGAAAATATTGGATGAGATTGAAACCAAAGTTCCAGATCTAATGAAGGACTAACTTCTGAAAAATATTCTATATGACATTTTTAGCTAAATGGTATGATTTTTTAGCAATCGATATACCGGTCCAGTTCCCAGGGAGTGATTTCCTTCTTCTCAAAACTATATTGGCTTGTAAAATGTTCCCATTCTAACTTTCGTGCCTCATAGAACTCTTGATGGAGCTCTTTACCAAGAACCGATTTTGCTAATTTACTTTTGTTAAATGCATCCAACGCATCAATTAATGTACGAGGAAGTAATTCAACATTTTTCTCTTTAAGTTTACGAGGACTCAATAAATCAGCATCAAAATCAGCAGCTGATGGAGGTTCTATTTTTTTTCTTACACCCTCAAGTCCCGCAGCTAATAACATAGCTAATGTGAAATAGATATTGCTCGCAGCATCGGCCGCTCGGTACTCAAGACGTCCTGATTCGTACCCTGGAACTCGGATAAGTGCCGTTCGATTGGCAATTCCCCAATTTATGTAAACAGGAGCTTCTATTCTAGGAACCAATCGTCTATATGAGTTCACGATAGGATTGGTTATGGCTGTAATTTCACTGGCATGTTTCAACTGTCCTGCGATGAAATGTAAAGCAAATTCGGATAAATCATTGACACTTTCCTGAAATAGATCAGTTTTCGCGCCTTTTACCATTTGATGGATATGCATTCCGTTACCTGAGTCATCAATAAAGGGTTTTGGCATAAACGATATAATCCAGTCCTCTGTATTGTTCAGTGCAACCATCTTGGCAACTTGCTTAAACATCTGAACTCCATCAGCAGCAGCTACCGCAGGTAATGCCTGAAATTCAATCTCATGTTGCGATTTTCCCACCTCAGAGTGAAACGTTTTGAAAGGTAAATTGACCAGCTCTAAAGTTTCAATAATCATTTTTCGGACAAAATATCCCCTATCTCGTGGAGGTAATGCCATGTAAGTTGCAGTATCCACAGGTTTAAGATCAGACGTTAAGATATAAAACTCCATTTCAGGCCGAGCATAATAATTCGCATTAAATTCATCATACAATGAGCGATTAACCTCTGAAAGAATTCCTCGTGGATCAATGGCAATTCTTTCGTGTGTGTCGGTACTTCGTAAATCACAAAAGGCACACGCCGTATTATCTTGCCATGGAACAAGTGTAACCGTAGAAGGATCAGGCACAATAATCATATCAGACCGTTTAGTTCTAAGAAATCCAATAGATGATCCATCGACTCCAACCTGCTCAATTTTACTAAAAGCTCTTTTAGAAAGTTCCACGCCTTTTAAATTCCCATCTGCTCCTGTAAATTGCAGTAAAAGATATTTAGAACCGATCTTTTCCATTTTTTTAATGATTGTACCCCTTATTTCTGCAGACATTGTCGCACACCTCGAAGTAACGGCCTAGGTATTTACGTCCGAGATTTCTTTTGAGAGTAAATAATTTTCGTGAGAAAAAAAAGAGGAAGAAGGCGGTTCAATTTAACAAAAAATTACCTATTCTTTTAAATTTTCGTAAAATGGAACGAGCGGATAGATATACACTCCAATTATTCCCCCTAATCCCGAAAAACTCGCTAAAATTAACAAGATTACGATATGCACTAAAAATCCTAATCCTGAATAACCGATAGCCGCTCCCATTAACGCTTCGACAGCTTCTATACTTGTAAATAGGACAAAATTACTATAAACCAGTAATGCAACCAGCATCCCAACAAAACCTGCTAAAAACCCACGAATTGCTCTTTCACTTACAATCAATCCTCCAAATATTGCAGGAACAAAATAAAGCTCCCAATAAGGAAAGAACATTAGTTCAAGCCATAACCCTACTGCGGTAATCCCGATTCCTATATGATATCGATAAGGAAGCAATTTAATAATGCTAGCTTTGATTGTTTCTCTCGTATTACTCATTTTTTATCCTCCTGGCTTAAATGTTAATGTACTTTCGATATAGAAAGAGTCAGAAGAGCTTTCAGTAGCTACTGTTTTAAAATCCACAGCCGAGGTATAAAAATAGGCTACATGGTACCCAAAGAGACCATCTGTTCTAACAATATAGAGAGTTTCAAGTTGATCTTTGTAATGCTTTGAGAGGGGGTTACCATTTTGACCTGAGGGAATTGATGTCCATGCATGAGGAAGATTACTCTTCTCTGGATCTAAATCATACACAGCCCTTTCAGATGCTCCATGATGAACGGTGCGTCCACTAGCAGCAGCTAAAGTGTAACCATTTCCATGAAAAGGATAGGGGCCTGCATTAAATGGTCCTAATTCTGTTAAATGTAAAGGAAATAGGGTGTGATAATTTCCATATAGCCAATCGTCCATTTTTACCGTATCGAGCCCATAAGGAGTAGCTAAAAAGTTCACTGCATCAACGAGGGACTGATAGGCGATATCTTCAATTGTTTCGATTTGAGGAGTGGAATCATCATCAAACCATTTAACAGATTGATTGTAGAGGGTCATATTTTCAAGGGTATTGTCTTGAGGAAAAGTTGTTCTCACTTTTTCATGGGCACCTGCAAATTCATCTGCAAATGTATTATATCTGAAAAATTCCAACCATTCTGTATAAATCGTCGGTGCAACCAGATCTTTGTGCATTTCACCTAATTGATAGCTAGAACCGCCCCAATCGTGCATATAGTCCAAGGCTGCTTGTAAGGTTGTGTTTCCGTGTGTATCAATCGTACTCCATACTGGTTGAAACGCTTCTACACTTGTATCCACAATGTCAGATTGAAACCTTTGCATATCTTCGACTGAGATTTTCTCACTCGCGTCAATTTTTTCCTGAATCAACCTTGTAATACTCCGACTACGATATCCAGGGGCAAAAAAACTTCCCATAAAGTAGGAATAATCAGGACCTGTGGTTTTTTGATTGGTTGAAGTTAAAAACTGTTGTGTAGGATCTTCAGCAACCGCAAGTTCATCAAACGGAATATAACCAAGCCAATCGTTAGCTGGGTCTGATCCATTAACCGGTTGCCTTCCCCAATTTCCTTTAGGACGAATTGGGTAATTAGCTACTGGTCGGATTGCAATATGATTATCTGTAGTTGCGACAGCGAAATTTTGTCCTGGAATGCTCCAATCCTTTTGTACTTCTGTAAAATCTGCTAGTGTTTGAGCAGTCCATAAGCCAAAAACAGCTTTGAACAGGTAATCAGGTTCTCCATACATTAGATCATCGTGACCGGTCCAACGCATTGCAATGGGAGCGATATTTACTGCCTCGACGTGCGAGTTAATGTCGGGAGAAAGGACGGGCCCGTGTCCAGTAAAGCGAATTGTCAACTCATAATCTGTTTTCCCTCTTACTGGTATAGTTTCAGTAACCACCTCAAATTCATCCCACGTACTCCCATTCAAATATTCTGTACCATCTTCTGAAGTATTATAGTAAAAATAGTCAACAACATCGGCTCCTACATTTGTAAATCCCCAACTAGCATATTCACTATGACCTGCAATTACTCCAGGCGCGCCAACAAACGAAAATCCATATACATTGATTCCTGATTCCTTAGAAGCATGTTGGATTTCATACCAAACCCCTGGCATAACAAGTTGTAAATGCATGTCATTTGCCAAGATCGGATAGCCAGTAGACGAAATACTACCATTTATGACCCAATTATTACTTCCAATTATCGTGTCAAATACATTGAGATAATCTTTTACCTTATATCCATCATTGATGATAATCTGATCTGAAATTTCCCTACTTTCTAATATCTCAAGCATACTCGTAATCACATTATCGGGTAAAGGATTTTGATTTTCGACTATTCCTGTTTTTAATGGTCCAGAGGTGTTTTCTGGTGGATTAGGAGGAGACGGATACGATCCATAATTCGGTAAAACTGGAATGACGCCTACAGTGTTATTGATTGGAAAAAGTTCAAGCATATCCGGTTCAGGGAAATATGAACCTAATAGCGCTACGGTAAACTCTCTAAAACCATCATGAGCTAAACCCATAGACATGTACTTCCCGTACCCAATCGTGTAATGTGGTAACCAATGGCTTGGTTTAATATCGAGTAATCGAAATTCAAGAGGAATTTTATGAGGAGATAAGTGATCAAGGTAATAGTTAATTCCCTCAGAATATTTCTTTAATGAATTAATAAGTTCACTATTCGGATCTTCCGCTAGCATGATGTTCCAGGTCGCATTAGCTGATCTATCCAAACACAAATTTCTCATTCGTATATCAGCTGATAAAGCTGATTCACCTAGAATTTCCGATAATCGACCAGTATATAGACGTCGAATCATTTCAAGTTGGAACAGACGATCCCGTGCATGCACATAACCAATGGCAAAAAACATATCAGAATCTTTCTCTGCAAAGATATGGGGGATTCCCCATTCATCATAATAACAGGTTACTTCCTCTTCGACATTCGGAATTGTCAACGTCTTACTTCCATGTTCGGCGTAGGTGGAGACGTCCCATATTCCGCCATTGGGATTAATTAATCCTCCCAGTGGTGGTATCCGTCCCAACGGAGTTGAAAACACGATTATAATTAGTAAAACAGGTAAAATCGATAAACCAAGTTTAAGTACAGGACTTTTTTCAGTATCAGTGAGCGCTTCCATTTCATTGAACCTCTAGAGATGTGATAATTGGGTTTGTCTATCCAGTTGAAATTGCATTATAAGGCTTTTGATAAAAAAACGAGAACTTCCCGTTCAGCTCTGTTCAAACTCTTTAAGAAGAGAAAAATGAAGGTAAAAGAAAAAAGGATTCGAGGAGAAAGAAAAAAAGAAAAAAGATATGAAGAAGTTTAACGGCTTTCAGCAGTATCTAGTACTACACCTAGCGCTACAGCAACTCTAGAGTCAATTTTATTCTCTGTGTCTGCTTGGAAATCGAGAATATAATTATCTCCGATAGTAAATTTCCGATCAAAGAATCCAATCTTCTTTCCTGTTTGACAATCAAGAAAATCCCATTGCAGTCGAATAAATTGAATAAAAAAATCGAAGGCATTCAGTATTGGTAACCACCGAAGATTCCTTACCAATGAAATGGGTAGGGAACGTGCTTGCACGGTTACGAGTTCCTCAGAAGTTTTTGGATCACGAATAGTCCACTTTTCTCGAATAAGACTGCGGAGGAAATGGCGTTTTAGGACAGCTAAGACGGCGCCAGAGTTAGGATCAATAACTGAGAACTTCCCAAAAGCATCAAACATTGCATCATCTTGTATTGTTAGAGCTTCCTTACCCTCTGTTGTGTCCTCGGATTCCCATAACCTAATGTTTGTCTTCAGACCAAAACGTTTCCTTTTAACCCAGAGCATATTTTGATTGCTGTCTGGATCCCGAATATGATAGGCTTCTTGAAGGGATAATTGTCGTCTATGTCGTTGAGCAATTCCAAATTTTTTACGATTCCAGATACTCATTGCTTATTTCACCAATTGTGATTATGTTACCTTTTTTCTAATATAAAAGAGTTTTTTAACAATAAACCGTTGAATAAGATTGATCTACCCTATGTCTGATAATCGTGCTCTCGATGGCCTTGGTTTAGTATTCGCTGTCATCGAGTACAATAAAAGGCCCGAAGTCCTTTGGTCAGGTTCCACCTGGCATACAGAGATATCCTCATGGGACCTCTTGATAAAAATATTAGCTGCGAAAAATAATCTTGAGGATATAGGTTGGAACTTCCTTCCTCTCATTTGGGAGAGTCGCCATACAAACCATGAAGTGGAAATTTTTGCTCTTACCAAATTTTTTCTCATACAAGGTATTGGCACTGCATATCTCGTTGTATACCACCAGAAGGCAGAAGTATTGACACAATTTTTACTCTTAGAAGAAGAGAATATCGCTTACACTTTCGAGGGAATTTTATCCTCTCATCTGACCACGCAACGACTTTCTAACGAACAACTCAAGCAACTCCGTATTATAGCCCAACATTATTACGAGATTTTATCATCTCTTCAGTCATAAGAATTATGAATACACCATCACAACTTGTTTTTCCCTCGAAGGTGAGTTTCAAAATGGACAAACAGTATCATATTAATGTTTCTGCCAAAGAAATAGAGAATAGTCGACATCTTATCATTTGTGGCGATCCAGGAAGAGTTCCACGAATTAGTGCACAACTAAAAGATCCACACGAGATATCTTTTAATCGTGAGTACCGTGTGCATTTAGGATATTTAAATGATACTCCGATTCTGGTATCATCATGTGGAATAGGCGCACCTTCTACTGCAATTGGAATAGAAGAGTTTGGAAAACTGGGTGTTAATACAATTATTCGCGTTGGTACTTCTGGAATACTATCTCGAGATGTCAAGTTAGGAGATCTTGTTTCAGCAACGGGAGCTATACGCGATGAAGGGACAAGCCATGAATACATTTTACCTGCATTCCCCGCTGTCGCCCATCCCGATGTGATATTTGCTCTTCGGGAAGCAGTAACTCATTTGAACTTGCAAGATCGATTTCATGAGGGAATTGTCCACTCCAAGGATGCCTTTTATTCTGAAACGCCCGAATTAATACCTGATGCAGTGAGTGCAAAAAATAAATGGAAAGTCTGGATCAAAGCACGAACACTGATCACGGAAATGGAATGTTCAACTCTTTTCGTGATTAGTTATATCCGGGGTTGGCGTGCTGGAGGTATTATGGCCGCTATTGGTGATACCGAATCTGGGGAATTGATCATAGACCATATGAAAGGACAAAAAGAAGCAATTGATGTGACAATAGAAGCCATAAAGCGATTATTGTAATTTCACTCTGATGAACGAAGGAGTTCAATCGTTTTGAGAACTATTTGCTCAGACAATCCGAGGTACATCTCTGGATCGATTTTTTCTTCTGATTTGAAATTTTTTGCCCGTGAATAAGCTTCCTGGCGTCCTAACCCCTGCTCAGTAACGAGCTCGACCATTTTCTTTTCCATAAATATGGCAGGGTCGATTTGAACATTTTTTCTGATATTTTCAGGAAAAAGATCTAATCCTACAAATATTCTGGTTATTCTTTTTATCATAAAATGGGTCAGTATTACTGTTTCAGGAATTATTATTCGCTCGTTTGCACTATTTGTGAGATCTCGCTCGTGTTCTAAAGAAATATTTTCTAAAGCAGGGAGGATGTTTGTACGCACCCGTTTGGCCAATGAACATAAATTTTCACTCAAAATAGGATTTCTTTTGTGAGGCATTGTGGAGGAACCTGTTTGTTTTTCAGCGAAAGGTTCCGCCAGTTCTTGGATTTCAGATCTCTGTAAATTTCTGATTTCTTTTGCCATCTTCTCGATTATTGATACTATTGTTATTAGATTGAAAATGTACTTAGCAACAAAAACTCGACTAACCACTTGATTGGTAATTAGAGGGACGGATAGACCTAAATCATGTAAAACTTTGGTTTGAATTTGGACACCTTTTTCTCCGAAACTTGCAAAAGTGCCCACAGCTCCACTCATTTTTCCATAAAATTTCGCTCTTCTTAGTTCTTCCAAGCAATCTGTAATTTCATAAGCCCATAATGCGAACTTCATTCCATAAGTCATGGGGATGGCATGCTGACCATGGGTTCTTCCGATACAAACAAGATTTTTCGTTTCCTCTGCTTTGCTCAATAATAAATTCTTTAAAATCAACAGGTCAGCAAGAACCACTTGATTAGCTTCCCTTAGCTGTAATGCCAATGCGGTATCAACAACATCTGAGCTTGTAGCTCCAAGATGTACTTTATCACAACCTGAAACCCGTGTAAATGCTTCTACTAGAGCCATAGTATCATGATGTGTTTCTTTTTCGATTTCCTTTACGAGCTCAACCGTAACCTTACTCTTTGATTTAATTAAAAGATTATATTCGTTTTTCGTTAACGTACCTTGTTCTACATGGGCCTGTGCTAAGGCAAGTTCTACTTGTAGCATTTTATTAATTCTAGATGATTCTTCAAATATATCAGCGATTTCCGTTCTATAACG